>JAYWAE010000119.1:0-2348 GCA_043782715.1 Pseudobdellovibrionaceae bacterium
GAAAAAATGGGTCCTTATTTAAACCGCGATGAATCCGCATGAGGTATTTAGCGGCGCGGAAATTGCGCTAGCTGGTTCTCCGCCACGCCCCACGGGCGCGCAGGCTATCTCCGCGCTCAAAGGTCGACGTTGATTTTTTTCTGGATGGCTTCGGAGACCTTGTTGCGAATAGCCGACGTCTCGTCCGTGGTGCTCGTTTCGATAGTCGTTCTTTGTTCGATCGCCGGGTTGGGCATGATCTTTTGGCCTTGCTCCAGCATCGTGAGATGGCTTTGAATTAGCGCTTTCATGTTGTTCTCAAACTGCATGCGCACGCGCTTGAGTTCTGAGATGTCGTTGTAGATGCGCTTCAGTGAATCGCGGGATTCGCGCACGATTGCGTCGGCTTTTTGATTGGCGTCTTGAATGATCAGTTTGGATTCGCGTTCGGCGTCGACTTGCATTTTTTCGGACATGCGCGTGGCGGTGGTGATCGTGCTTTTCAAAAGTTCATCGCGCTCGCGGTATTCGGCGATGGCTAGTTCTTTGTCGCGCAGGGTTTCGCGTAAAGTGTTGCGCTCTTTGACCAGCGCTTCCATTTCACCCGCCACTTGGCGCATGAAATCCATCACTTCGTCCGGATCAAAGCCCATCATTTTGCGGTGAAAAGTTTTGTGGGCAATGTCGATTGGCGCGATACGCATTTGGATCCCCTTTTTAAAGCAATCACTCTAGACGAGACTGCTCAATATCCGGCTGCCCGGCTCTATTCTTTAAGTATGCGGGAGGTCGTTTTGACTAGGCAAGTCTAATCTTGTGACAATTCCCGGTCGCGGAGGGCGGCCTTCTCAAATGAAATACGTAGCAGCCTTTCCATTTCCAACTCCCGTAGCGAGTCCAGGCCCGCGGCGGTCGTGCCCTTCTTCGACGTGACCTTGGCCTGCAGCTCGCTCAAGGTTTGGGGCATCGACCGGAGGGCCAGTTCTGATGCGCCTGAGAAGGTGTGTATGGTCAGCTGCTGAGCCAATTCCGGATCAATTCCGCGCTCTTCGAGCCACTCTTGCCAATAAATCATCATTTCGTAAATCAAACCGACGCCGGTGGAGACGGCGACCAAAAAAGCCTCGAAAGCTTCGCCTTCATCGAGCTTCACGGTAAACCCGATCGGTTTAAACATGCGCTCCATAAACAAGTCGGTAACCAAGTCTTCGGCAGCCGTGCAGTAGGCGAAAGTGCCGCGATTGATTTTTGCCGGTGTGTTGGCCATCACGCGCGCGATGTGCGTGCCTTGGGGCAGGATTTTTTTAAAACGCGACAGCGGAATGCCGGCCGCGAGGCTGATGACGATTTGGCCGGCGCGAAACGCGCTGGCGATCGGCTCGATGGCGGCGATCATGTCTTGCGGCTTCACCGCCAGAATGACGACGTCGCATTGATCAACCAGCTCTTCGTTGGTGGCGCAAATTTGCACGCCCCACTGCTCGGACAATTTCTTAGGTTTACCGGGAGTGCGGTTGCTGACGCGCACGTCGGCCGGTTTGATCAACGACTTGTCGAGCCAGCCTTCGAGAATGGCGGCGCACATGCTGCCGGTGCCGATAAAGCCGATGGTTTCCTTCACTGTAGCTCCTGTTCATCGTTTTCGCGCGCACCGAACACGTCGGTGCCGACGCGCACCCAAGTGGCGCCTTCTTCGATGGCGATTTCAAAATCATGACTCGTGCCCATCGACAACTGATCGAAGGGATGGCGTGCCCGCTCTTCCTGGGGAATCGCCGGCTGCAAGCGCTTGAGCGCCTCTTTCGCTGTGCGGAAATGACGGCGGGCTTTTTCTAGATCCGTTTCGAGTGGCGGCATGACCATCAGCCCAAGCATGCGCAGGTTTTTACACGCGCTCACTCCGCGCACTAGGTTTTCAAGTTCCAACTCGACCGCTCCACCCTTCGTGGCTTCCTCGGCGACGTTGAACTGAATGAAAATATCCTGCGGCCGGCCTTCGGTAAGGTTGTCCAAGTTATGCGCCACCGAAAAACGGTCGACCGAATGAATGATCACGAACCGATTGGCCAGCAATTTGACTTTGTTGGTTTGAATGCGGCCGATGAAATGCCAGCGCGCGGCCGCGATTTGATCTTGCTTGAGCAAGGCCTCTTGTGCGTAATTTTCGGCGAAATCTCTTTGCCCGAAGGCCAGCGCATCTTCGATCAAAGCCGCCGGCTGGGTTTTACTCACCGCCAGCAAATGCACGCTGGACGGGGCTCTCCCGCTGCGCGCGCAAGCGGCTTCAATGCGCGATTTAAGTTTGAGCAGGTTTGCTGCGACCGACGTTCCAGCCATTTTCTTTCAAAGCTTTCTCTAAGCATTCCAGT
>JAYWAE010000120.1:0-16559 GCA_043782715.1 Pseudobdellovibrionaceae bacterium
CGAAGCCAGGTGCAAAAAGATGCGGTCCCATATGGTCGAGAAAGAGGAACGGCCCGACCATGCGCCGTTGCCCGAACGGCAGGACACGTCTAACCGTAAATCCGCCTAGTGAAATTTCTCGGCCGGGAATGATCAGGTCGATTTCGTTGATACTCATCGCGATTCGCGGAACTCCAAAATATTGGCGCTTTCTTTTTCACTCTCCGGATCGCGCAGTAGCCGGAGCAGAGGCCCAGTGGCGAAAGTGGTAACGACTGCCATCAGAACTAACATAGTGAATAGCTTAGGACTGAGTACGCCATAATCCAAGCCCGCATTGAGCACGATCAAACCAACCAGACCGCGGGTGTTCATCAGCACGCCGACGATCGAGGAGTCGCGGCGGTTCAAGCCTGCCAAGCGCCCGGCGCCATATGCGCCGCCAAATTTGCCCAAAGTCGCGACGGCGATCAGCCCTAGGCAAACGATCACGTCGGTTCCCGATTCGAGTAGGCCGATTTGCGTGCGCAAGCCTGTGAAGGCGAAGAAGGCGGGCAGAAAAAATACCCGCACCAGATCTTCAAGTCTTCCTTTAAGGTCTTTAGCTAAGAGGCTTTCGTGCGGGATGATCGCGCCAATGAGGAAGCCGCCAAAGAGAGCGTGAATGCCGATGAATTCGGTGGCCACAGCCGAGAGCAGCAAACCGATCAAAACAAAGGCCAGCGAAGTTTCCGAAATATGCTCGCGTGATTGTTCGATGATTGGCAAAAGCCGGCGAAGGAGCGGCTTGACCGCAAAAAACATCAGCAGCACATATACCGCAGTTAAAATCACCGTGGCGACGGCCGAGCTGACCGAGGCGTGCAACAAGCCAATGACCAAGGCGAGCAGGCACCACGCCGTCGCATCATCGATCGCCGCACAGGTCAGAGCCAAGACTCCGACGCGCGTTTTGCTCATGCCCGATTCACTGAGTATGCGGGCGAGGACCGGGAATGCGGTGACCGACATGCTGACCCCGATAAACAGGGCGAAGGCAGTGAACGGCGTGCCCGCAGGCGCGTATCCGCGATAGGTCGCGAACGCCGAGCCGAGCCCAAGCAGAAATGGCAACAGGATGGAAGCGTGTGAGATCAACAGGGCGGCATGGCCGGAGCGGCGCAAACTGGAGAGGTCCAGTTCGAGGCCAATTAGGAACATGAATAAAAGAATGCCGATCTGCGAGATCACCGATAAAAACGGCAGGCTTGAGGCGGGCAGTATCGCAGCGGCAACTCCGGGCGCGACGGCACCCAGTGCCGATGGACCAAGCAAAATACCCCCGATGATTTCACCAATCACCCGCGGCTGTTTGAGAGCGATGAACAGGCTGCCAAGTACACGGGTGACTACGATTACGATCAGTAGAGAACAAAGGGTGAGGAACAGCGGCTTGTTTTCCGCGGCGGCAGGGGTTTTGAATCCCGTGAGTGCGGCTTCTGGGAAAATCTGCGCGCCGGCTTGCACGAGCCCATACACGGCCGCGACCGATGCGAGTAAAACTAGAGCATAGGTTAGACTTAAGCGCCGAATCACCTTACCCCCAGGGATGCCTCGTTTTTCCCACTTTTTAACCGAGTTGTGAATCATAATGCGCGGCCAAGTACAAAGCTGACTCTATCACCGGCATTCTGCCCCGGAATTTGCCAGCGCTAACCCTTCGGATCTCTACGCGGGCTGGTGCGGGAAATGCAGTCACGAGTGATAGTGTCCAAGCAGGGGCGGCGAACATCGCCAAGGAGGATTCATGGTCTCACTGAAAACGCATAACATTCTCGACTACGTCGCAGGTGTAATGCTGCTATTGAGTCCTTTTTTGTTCGGGTTCGGCGACGTCACCGTCGCGCGCAATGTATTTATGATGAGCGGCTTCTTTTTGGTATTGTACAGTTTGTTCACTAATTATGACTACGCGGTACTACGAGTGATTCCCTTGGGCGTGCACATGAGCATGGATGTGCTTCTGGGCGTTTTTCTCATGATTGCACCCTGGGTGCTCAATTATCGCGTGTTTCTAACCTCGGGACAGGAATACCTCCACTACATTCTGGGAGTGGGAGTCATCGGCCTTGTCGGGCTGACCCGGGAAAAAACCGAAACTGACAAAGTCGAGCATGGACTGCGGATCGAGCCGCGCCAGCATGCGGCTGGGCGGATTTAACCGCGGATTGCCTCGTACCTGGTTTCGGTGGAAGCCAGCCCTCTCAGGGCTGGCTTTTCTTTGAATTGTCTCGCACTTATTGAGCAATCGCCTTGGCAGCTATTGCGCTTTGAAGCTGTAGAACACGGCATTTGAGGTGTTGAACAGGTATTGAAGCACGCTGGGTTGTTGGCAGCCGTCCGCCTGACATTGCCAAGCGATATTGCGGTCCGCTTCGACGGCATTGTAGCCTGCAATCGCGGTGTTGCTGAGTGCGCCACCAATAAATAAAAGTTGTAGAGTTCCGACTGCTTTTCCGCCGCTGCGAGCGAGCAATCCGCGGAACGTGATCGACTTGACGCTGGCGCCGGCCGTCTGCAGAGCTTTCAACTCGGCTTCGATGCTGGTGACGGTGCGGGTATTGAACTCGCGCACTTCGAACTTCGGCTGCATGTCGGCGCCAAGTTTGGCGGCGGATTCATCGGCGGCCAAACCGGCCGGCCCTTCTTTGATCGTGAGCGTAGGGTCTTGCGTTTGGCCGGCTTCGGCATACGCGGTTCTCAAAGCGGCGGCGTTTTTCACACCGGCCATGCGCGCGACTTGCTGGGCGTCGTACTCAACCGCAACACGATTTCCACCCACGAGACCATGTCCGAATTTATTGAACGGGGAGTCTTCGACCAACGCGACCACTTTCGCGATTTCTTCGTCGCTGAGCGCGGCGGCGGCGCTGGGGCGCTCGACCAACTGTTGCGTGGTGAAGTTGCCATATTGGCCGAGGGCCAAGCTGATCACGCCATCGACGCCTGCGCCATACACGTTGTATTGAGCGGCATCGAATGAGTTGAACGGGTTGGCGGCCGAGGCAAATTGGCTCAAGCCGATGAGGGCCGCGGCGGCAAAAAGGTTACATTTCAGAGTCATTTCGATCTCCTTCGAGTATTTGTTAATGAGCGAAAACAACATGCGGACCATCCCGGCGTCGAGTTTCATTTTTACATTTGGCCGGGGAATCTTCTCAATGCGGGTTGACCCGAAGGTGGCGCGCACCGGAAATAGCGGGATGCCGGTGAATTCTTTGCACATCCTCACGCGCTTTATGCTCATATTGGCGTTCAGTTCTGGCGCCGTCTGCGCGCCGTTTGCATACGCCGTAGAAGCCCCGGCACCGGTCACCTGTGAGTCGTGGCTGAAGAAAAAGACCCGCGAGGCCGCCGCAAGCTGGCGCAGTTTTCGCCACGAGTTGCGCACTGAGGGCGCGCGCCGATTGATTTTAGCGCCGCGAACGGGTGGAACGAAATTCAATAAAATGAATGCCTTTCTGGATCCGGTCGTCGATCTGCCGCTTGAGACCGCTTCCTATTTGAAATGGCGCGTATTCAAACGTGGGCCGCTCAAGAAGCGCTTAAGTCTTTTTGTTTCTCTTCCCGTGGGTATAGTCGCGTGGGGCGTGGCGCTGGGCGCGCTCGATATGAAAGCCAATCAATGGGCCTATGACGGTTTGAGTTCCAGCGTCAAAGCCGACAGTTACGGAGCGGCCTATGCCACGGAGTGGGTCCTCTCGGGCTCGATGGGTGCGGCGTCGGGCCTTTCTTACCTGCGCCATGAGCAATCTGATTTTGCGGTTAATCTCAAACCGCTGCGCGAGCGAGTTCAGCAGTTTCAAAGTGAAAACCTGTGGACGGCGGAGCAGGCTCAGGCCGTGAACGGCGCGCTCGACCGCTTGCGGGCAGGGCATGCGGCTCAGGAATTATTCAAAGAGAGTTTGCTTGCAGGTGCGCTTGCCGCCGATCCCGCTTATGCGCAGATGAACGCGAAGTTGCCCGCGCAATTGCAATTCACCACGCGACTGTTGACCGAGCCGACAATGCAAGTGCGCGGACAAGCCGATAGCTATTGGCTGGCGCGGTTTTTCCTGCCCACGAGCCGGCAAGGCTTGAGTGCGGACCAACTCAAGGGTCTGGCTTCAATCGAGAGAATTTATAAATTTCACGCCCAGGACTTGTCGATCGCCACACTGACTAAGCTCGTGGCCGAAACCTTGGACGATAAGGATGCGCTCGCGGCCAAGGCCGCGCGCGCGCGCGAACTTGGAATCGCGGAAACGAATGACTTTATTTATCGCGCCGACATTCCGCTTTTTAGTGAAGACGAAACGTTTCAAGACTTGCAGGACGATTTGGACCTGCCATCTGAGATCGACCGCTGGGCCCTCATCATGAAGGACATCCGCTTCGCAGACCTGCGCTCGTCGTGGCAGGCCGGTGAGATTTCGGATTTGTCGGTCTTGATGCGCGCGGAGGTGCAGTTGCGTGCACTCGGTGACCTCAACCGGATTTATCGCAATTCAGGCCTGACGCTACAGCCAGAAGTGGCCTGGCAGTTGATTTATGGCGCGGCAGACATTCCCGCCAATCCGCTTTTTGCAAGCCTCAGAGACTTGGCGGCGAAAATCAATCTCACGCCCCAGCTGTCCGCGGTGATCCCGTCGGTGCAATATGATTTGGCGGCTCTCTACTTCTCGACCTTCGTGGCCTCTGAAGCCCAAACTAGCGAAGCCGCGCGCCATGCATTGTTCAGCGCTGGGTTGGAAAAGGAAAAACAAATTCTAGCCAAGGTCACGGCCGGCACCTATCAGCCGCATGCGGGCCTCAAGGCTCACGCCGAGTAATCAAGCTTCACGCAGCGGCTCGGTCTCCGTCGGCATGCGCGGGTCGGGCGCAGGCTGTAGATCATGAATCGCCGGACCGTTGAGCAGCGAGCCGAAGCGGTCAAAGCGCGATCCATGGCAGGGGCAGTCCCACGTGCGCTCGGTTGAATTCCAGCGCACGACGCCGCCCAAGTGCGGGCAGGTCGCGGAGCAGGTGTAGAGGCGCCCCATCTCGTCCTTATATACGGCGAGTTTGCGCAAGCCTTCTCGAATGATCGCGCCTTCGCCGGGTTCAATTTGATGGACCTCGCGCACGTCACCTTCCGAAAGCCAATCCGAGTAGGGTGCGGTCGAAGTGGCGGCCTCTTTGAAGTAAGTGGCGAGGCTGCGAAAGTGCAAGCGCGCGGGATCATAGAGCAGAGCCCATGGATTCTCCTGCCGGAGAATCAGGTCACGCAGCAAAAGGCCCGCAATGGTCCCATGCGTGAGTCCATGGCCGTGATCGCCGGTCACGATAAAGACGTTTTCTTCGTCGTTCGGGTTGGCGCCGATGTACGCCAGTCCATCTACGGCTTGCAAAATCTGGCCGGACCAGCGCGCGACCGGCCTGGCCTCGATGTCGGCCCGGGTCTTGAGCCAACGTTCGAGCATTTTGAAATGCTCCTCCGGGTGATCGTCTTGGCCGGTGCGATGGTCGCCGCCGCCTGCAAGCAAAAGCGCTTCTCCAGTCGCCGGATCGCGGGCAAAGCGCAAGTAGTGATAGGGTTCGGCCGTGTCCCAATAAAGTGCAGCCTTTACTTTTTCTTCTGCTACGGGCACGCCGATGACGTAGCTGCGGTACGCCGGGTTTTTGGTGTGCACGGCGAGCAGGTTGTTCATCGGTACGTTGGTGGCGACGACAATGTTTTCGCACTGCACTTTGAAACCTTGGCTGGTTTTGACGTACGAGCCCGGCCCGCCATGAATTTCGCTCGCTTCCGAGTGAGTGAAAATTCGCCCGCCGTGCTTACGCACGGCCTCTGCCAATCCGTCGAGGTAGCGCAGGGGATGAAACTGCGCTTGCTCGGGGTAGTGCAAGCAAGCGCCGGTTTCGAACGGAGCGCCGGGTGCAGTGTCGAGCAGGCGGACATTTTTGAGGCCGGCGTCGTGCACGGCTTCAAGTTCCGAAACCAAATAGCTGAGATTGCGACCCGGGCCGAGGAAGAGATAGCCGTCGACGCGCTCGAATTCACACTCGATCCCCTCGCTGGCCACCGTCGCTTCGATCTCGGCGATGGCTTGCGTGTGGCTTTCGGCAGCCAAGCGCGCGCCGTGGCGGCCGTGTTCGCGGCGGAGTCTCTGGTAGCCGGCGTCCAGGGCGTTCGAAAGATGTGCCGAGCTCAATCCGGTTTCGCCAAGTCCCAAGCGCTCGCGATCGAGAACAACAACGGATTGACCCGCCTTCAGCAACTGATACGCGACACTGAGGCCGGCGATTCCCGCGCCAACGACGCAGGTGTCAGCCTCGGCATTGGTGGTCAACGAAGTGAAGAGGGGACGTTCACTTTGCCCCCAAAGAGAATGCGCATCGAAATAAGCGGATCCCATAACCCCTCCTAATATCAAAAGGTAAGGGATGCAGATTCGGTTCCAGGGTGACGTGGCAACTCACGGTATTTAAAGCGCTTCGCCCTGTGGCAAGACGGGCGCAATGAGGAAATTTGTCCCCGTGCAATAGACAGGAGTAAACCGTGGGTCGAAGCGCTTACATTAAAGCGTGTTTACAGCTCGGGCCGAAAATTTCGCAAAAGGTAAGCGTCGAGCATTTCCCTGGTGCACGCCTAAATGCGGTCTTCAACCCTGCGCACGAATATAGCCATTTCGACATATTGACCGCGAACGCTGGCCAAATTGTATCTAAGAATGAGTAGGTTCTCGCTCGTGGCTGGTTTGTCGAAATGGCGATATTTGAAAAAGGGCGGGACCTTCAAAGGTTGTGCGTCTAGTTCGGCATGCCATTTTTCCCTCGACTAACAAATTCGATGTTCGTTTTTCGCCAGCTCGCTCAGCAAAATCG
Organism: Pseudobdellovibrionaceae bacterium; assembly: GCA_043782715.1. Classification (GTDB taxonomy): domain Bacteria; phylum Bdellovibrionota; class Bdellovibrionia; order Bdellovibrionales; family UBA1609; genus JALHOQ01. The sequence goes on from JAYWAE010000120.1 coordinate 6,865, forward strand.
ACATGCGGTCGAAGTCGTCGATTTGCATTCCAACCCAGGGAGTAGATCTTCCATTTTGCGGCATAGCCGCACTGGTGCTGGGGTAATCACCGTTGGCTTCAGCGGCAGCGTCCATTTTGCCGCCGCGAAAACGCAGGCGCGACCGGCCGTATTTGGTTTTTAACTCAATGTCGGAATTGAGCAGGCGTGTGAGCTTTTTGCCACGCAAATATTCTGCGGCGGCTCGCCGGAATAAACGATCTAGTTTCGCCGCGACCTCCTCAGGTGTGGGATTGCGTTCTTCGTCCGCGCTTTCGGCTAAGTCATCCTCGCCAATTGCTTCTTCGACGAGTTCAGTCGGTTCGACGTGATGCTTGTGCAGCCATAGGCCGAACGCGAGCAGAGAACGAGGGCTTTTGACTTTCAAGCGATCCAAGCCGTGTTGTTGGCAGAACGAAGCGAAACCTTCCGCCATAATGTTTGCAGGTATCGGATTAAAAAAGATTTGCAAAAACTCATCTCTCCCCAACGACTGATGCACGAGGCGCAAGTGTTCGATCCAATTGGAGTTGCGAAATGGGCCATGAGGGAATTCCAAGCTTTGCTCGCCCGCGGCCGCATCGAAACTGCGATTGTAAAACAGCAAGTGCCGACGTCCGCGTTTGAGCACGATATTGTACGGCGGGTTGTAGCGTTTGATCTCGTCGCTCTCGAGCAGAGCGGCTTCCAGGGCGCTCTTGCACTCCGTTACCCTCAAGTCCCAAACCTGCGCCAGCATTTCGAGCTTGAAGCGGTCGCGGTTCTTTTGCCCGCGAAAGTAACTATTCACTCGCGCTTTGAGCGAAGTGGCTTTGCCGACATAAAGCACGTCCCCTGATTTCGCCAGCATTCGATAGATGCCGGGCTTGTCGGGAAGTTCCAGGCGTTTGAGTTTGTCTAGGCGGTACTCGTAGCGGGCCGTTTTTACTTTCGCTTTTTCGTCCAAAAAAAGATTCAGCGCGGCCAGATCGTTCACGCCTTGCTCACGCAGTTTTTCTAGGAGCCCTTGCCAAATCCGCTGCGTCGCCTGCACGTGCGGTCCGGCGCGCTGAATGTGGCTGGTCGGTGCCCCAAAAAAACCCGAGGCGCCGCGGATGTTTTGACTGGGTAAGCCGGGGAGCAGACGCTTGCAGAGTTGATACGAGCAGATCACCTGCAGGGGCAACTCGTTACACTGATTGTACCGCTCAAAGAGATCCATTAAAAATGGTTTCTCAAACTGCGCATAGTGAATCACGGCCACCCGCGGCTCGGGCGGCTGCAAAGCGCCGGTCGAAAAATCAGCGAAGACGTCCGCTTCGGTGCGCGCCTCGGCAAGGTCCTCATCGTTCATTCCGGTGATTTCACGCACCATCTTGGGAATAGACTCGCCCGCAGGCAAGCGGATCAACTCAGAATGTATCGTGAGTGATGAAGCGGCAGTTCCGCGGGCCCAGGCCAATTCCAAAACATGCCCTCGGGGCGGGCGCATGCCGGTGGTTTGGCAATCAATGAACAGCACTTCGAGCTGATCAAGCCCCATTCTCGTCCCAGAAGCGGCGAATATCGGCGGTTAAAGTTTGCGAAACATAAGCTTGCGGATCGTCTGCGATCCAATCCGCGGGCATCGACTTAATGTAGCTGCCTTGCACGAAACGGCGATCCATCAGCACAATCAAGCCACGGTCCGAGTGCGAGCGGATCACCCGCCCGGCGCTTTGCACCACTTTGGCCATCGCTGGATACGTGTAGGCGTAGTCGAATCCGTTTTCTTCACCGTGCTTGGTCTCATAGTAAGCGCGCAGTTGTTCGCGCTCGAAATCAAAAGTGGGGAGCGCCGGACCGACGACGATCGCCCCGATCAGCATTTCGCCCGGATAGTCGAGACCCTCGGCAAACACTCCGCCTTGCACGGCGAATACGATGGTCGGTCGGTCGGCGGCACGCAGCTCCGCTAGGACGCCCTCAATTTCTGCACGTTTCATTTCGCGCTTCTGCGCGATCACATGGAAGCCGGGCACGTTCACCAAACGCAGCACCCGAGAGAGAAAGTCGAAGCTGGGGAAAAACACAAAATAATTCCCGGGATGTATGGCCGTGATGCGCTCGATTCCGTCTTTGATTTTGCCGTAGTTGGCCTCGCGGTCGCTGTACTTGGTCGACACTTGCGGAATAATCAGGAGCTTGCGCCGCTCGCGCGGAAACGGCGAGGTGAACTCGGCGTGTTTTGAAACCCGGTGATGAAATCCCAGGAGTCGGGAGTAGTAATCAAATGGTTTTACGGTCGCAGAAAAGGCGGTGACATTGGCGAATTTCGCATAGCCTTCGTTCAGCCATTCCGAAGCGTCACAGCAGGTGATCTTCAAAACGCCGCCACGGGGGCTGGGCGTGAAGCTGATGAAGAACTCCTCACCGAGGCCAGCGTAGGACTGCGCGAATTCGGACCAGAGGTTGCACAAAGTTAAAATCGCGTCGTTGGGCTGCAATTGAGCTGAAGATTCGAGATAGCGCGCGAGCAACTCTTGCGCGCGGCCGGCAAAGCCCAGAACGGAATCGGCATCCAACGTGGTTTTGCAGGCGCGCCGGCCATCGCTTTCACCACCGGACGAAGAAATAAAGTCCAAAGTGTCGCCGATCAACTCATCGGCTTGGCCCTGCACGGAAGAAGGCAACCCTGCCAGCGCCAGTTGCAAATCGCGCAGCGTTTCGCTCGACAATTTTGCGGAAAAATAATCGGCCGCCCGTTGCGGCAAGTTGTGCGCTTCGTCGATAATCAAATTGGGTTTGCTCTTGCTGCTGAACCCATTTGCCGCCAGGCGGCCCTGAATTCCACGCGGGGAGAAGACATAGTTGTAGTCGCAGATCACCACATCGGCGCGCTGAACGGTGTCGAGCTGAAGTTCAAATGGGCAGACTTCAAATTCCCGCCCGTATTTTTGATAGCTGCGAAAGGTCAGGTTTTTCTTCTTCCCCAGCTTCTCGACCAGGCCGGCACGGCTGACTTTGCCGTAGTAATCGCGCGCGTACTCGCAGTACTCGGGATTGCACAGCACTTGTTCCTTGAAACACATCTTGGCTTTGGCGTGAATGGTTTGTCCGCGCACTTTGGCGCCGGTTTCTTGCAAGCGGCGAACCGCATCTTCGGCGACGGCGTGCTGGCTGTTTTTAGGCGTCAGATAAATCACCTTTTCGCCGCGCTGGAGGGCTTCGCGTAAAACTGGAAAGAGAACGCCCGCGGTTTTCCCCAAGCCCGTCGGCGCTTGCACGAGCAAGGCTGTTTTGCCATCGAGGTTTTTTTCCACCGTCTGCATTAGTTCAATTTGGCCTTGGCGAGGTTCAGAAAACGGAAACACAAATGATTTAGAAGTCTTCTTACGCCGTTTTTTGAGCGTTTCAAACATCCGCGCCTCGAGTTCGATCTCGAGCAAGCGTCGCCCCAGCCAAGCTTCATATGCCGGCACATCGAGCTCCACCGGGAAATCTTGCCCTTGCCGTGAGCGCGCCGAGATCACATGCAAATTGATTTCCGGCACTTCACCCGAGTGCAACCACTGAATGTAGGCATAGGTGCGCACTTGCAAAAGATAAGGATGCTCGGGATTCACTGCCAGCGCCTTGAGCAATTCCACCGGATTGTAGGCCGACTTAATCTCTTCGACGAGCGCGGGCTGGCCCGGCCGGAATCCATCCAGCCGGCCGCTCACGGTGATTTTAAATTCGCCACTTTCAAAGCTATGAGCCGTCCATTTTTCCGCCATATAAGACGGATTCAGGCGCATGCGCTCCTCTTGCACCAAAAGATGCAATTGGTTGCCGACATTAGGTAGGGGCCCATAGCCGGAATAGGCCTCGATACTCCCCGAACGCGGGGAGGGAATGGCGAATTCGCTAACGGCCAGCTGGAGGTTCTTCATAGGCGCCGCCATTATTGTCCGGGTCCAAAATCACCGCAATGGCGATTTTGCTTAATGCGGGAGTAAAACCCGGACAGTCGTCTCATTGTGAGACAGGACTCAGTTGGGCTTTCGCGCCCTTGGCAGTATTGTGTCACAATTATGAGATGCGCATATACGTCCCCGCGATAACCACCGCTTTTGCCGTGCTTCTTTTAGCAACCCAGGCGTTTGCAGACTGTGACACCATCAAGGCGGAATGCAAAAACAAAGGCTACGGCAACGCGATTTGCGACCGTGCAGCCGCCCTGTGCGAGACTGAATCCGCAGGGTACGGCGGTAGCCAGGCTCCCACGAGCGCTACGGATGTACGGCTTATTGACAGAGCTGGCGGGAACAGTTTGGTTGACCAGGCTCAACTCTGCTGCGGCGGTTCGGAAAGCTGCGCCAGGACATTGAAAGACGATGAGTCTAAGAAAGCGCTTGCGGCGTTTAAGAGCGCTCAAGGCGGTCCGGTCGGACATAGCACAAATGGCGCCTGCGAAAAGAACAAAAAGATTTCAGCGGCCGAGGCCGACGTCGACGCCGCGACGGCCGGAGCTTGCTTTGTTCGTGCGAAGCTCTGCGTCGGCAAAATGAACGAGTGGCTCACTGCAAGCAAATTGTCCGCAATTCCGAATTTAAATTTAGAGGATCGTTTGGACAAGGCTTCCAAAGCTTGCCAGGACATGACGCCGGGAAAAGCCAAAACCGCCATGGAAAACGCCTTAGCAAACGCGGACACCAGCAAAGACTGCAGTGATAAAACGGCGAGCAATACGCCTCCGGGACCTCCGTCTGATAACACCGGTGGTGGTGGCGGCGGCAGTGGTGGTAGCGGTGGCGGTGGCAGTGGCAGTGGCAGTGGCAGTGGCATCAACCCGCAGGCGCTGATGGGCATTTTACAAGCGGCGATGGCCATGCAGCAGTCCGATAAGCCCGCTCAAGATCCGACTATGGATTGTTCGAACGAAGCCATTGCCGGATGCCAGAAGGGCGCGGCAAAGCCTGCCAGCTGGAACGGCGATTCCACCGCATCCATGAAACATGAAGGCGAAACCACGCCACAGTTTAATCCGAGTCCCAGCAGCCTTTCCGGCGCGGGACCGGTGCAGCTTCCGGCTGGTGGCGAGGCCAGCAAAGCCAATTCCGCAGGTAGCATTCCCAACGGTGGAACGCCCATGCCTGGCGGTGGAGGCGGCGGAGGGGCCCAGCTCGGTGCAAGCGGAGGCGGCAATCAGTTGCCGGGTAAGAGCGGCACTACGGATATCATGCATGGTGAACGCAGCGGCGGATTCGCGCAAACCAATGCTGCGATGACGATGGCTCCTGGTGGAACCGGTGGATTCAGCGGTTACGGGCACAATCTGGATTCGCCCAACTTGGATTTGGCGCAGTATTTACCTAAAGATCAGGGCCGCAAGCTGGCCGGCAGCGAGATTAGTCCCGCCTCGGCGCAGATCAATGGTTCAGGGGTGAATATTTGGAATCGGATTAGTGATCACATCAAATCGCGCTGCAACCAGGGATTACTGCGCGACTGCGTCCCTTAAGAAGATCCGGCATCCGGCAAGCCGGCAACCACAAGTTCGCGGTCGGTATTTACAAAGCGCTAGCCGCCCGAATCTTCTGGCAGCGCTCATCTTCCTGAATGCTGACCTTCATCTGCTTCGTCACACTGGGAGTAAACTCCGGATGCGAACCCAAGAAGGTTTTCAATACCGAAGAATCCCTCGCATCACAACTCAGCGGCATCAATGATCCGGCAAAGCTGCGCACAAAGTGCTCATTCTCGGAATTGCCATTGGCCTTTAGGTAGTCAAAAAAGTCCGTCTTGAACTGCTGGGCAAGATCTCTCTGCTCGATCGGGAACAAAGCGCCTAGCACCGCTCCCGCATCAGCCAAGGAGACCTTCGGTTTCGGAGTCTTGAGACTGTTGACCCACTTCACTTTCACGCTCATGTCAGGGCGCACGGCCTCGGCGGAAAGTGCGTTTTTGTGCCCGCGATCCGAGGTGTCTTTTTTGCTCATGTCACCGACGATTTTGCCGGCTTCAGGCATTTGATAGCGTGACAGCTGATAGGCCAATGCCCAGCGGCGGTCCAGATCGATCGGCAATCCCGGAGCGGCTTGTTTGGCTTTTGTCCAGGCGGCGACTTGGGCGAGTCCTTTCGCGGTGGCAGCGACGTTGACGTAGTTGTCGTACCAAAATTTTTGTAAGTCCGAGCCGGGCTTCGAAGACTGCATACGCTTCAGGTACTGCTCTTCGACCTTGCCGACAAAAGCCATGCGGTCGGCTTTGTCCTTCGCGTTCCGCTGGGGCCAGTAGTACAGAATTGTGGCGTATTCATTGCGGCTGCCTGAGATGGTGGCCACCAAATCCTGCAGCAAAATTTCGTCATTCTCAGAGGGCATGTGCTGATTGACGACCTGAATGTACTCACTGAGCGGCATTTCCGCATCGCGCACCATTTGCCACAAGTCCGTCCACACCATCGTACGCAGCAACGTGTCCGGGATTTTGCTCACATTTTCCTTGGCGAACTTTAAGCTCCAAGGGTCGAGCGTGATCCGGGCATAGGCGTCGTCTTGATAATTCGGATAGACGAAGGCCGGGCAAGCCCAATCGCCCGCCACCGTCGTTCTGGGTTGGTTGAGGTCGACCCGTTGTACGGACGGTGTCTTCATATCCTTGTCAAACAAAGCCACCTGCACGGTTTGTGGGCGGAAGCGTGCTTCTTTGATCGGAGTCGAGACGATCTCCACCGCCTTCAGGCGCCCGTTTTTGCAATTCCAGTTGGCGGCGAGTTTGTCCGTTCCGCTTTGCTTGAGCCAGCGATCGGCCCAGTCATGCAGGTCATGTTTGGTTTCGCCTTGCAAAGCGCCGATAAAATCATTGAGCGTCGTGTTGCTGATGGCATATTTTTTAAAGTAGGCGCGCACGCCGTTGCGAAAATTCGTTTCACCCATGTAAGCGACGAGCTGCTTGAGCACGCTGGCGCCTTTGCCGTACGTGATGCCGTCAAAGCTGGCTCCGGCTTGCTTGACGTTTTCAATCGGGGCTTCGATCGGGTGAGTGGTGACCAGGCCGTCTTCCCAATAAGCCCAACCTTTTGAACCGGAATAGAAACCCTGCCACTCTTCTTTGAATTCAGTGGCGCCGACCAAGCTGTACGATGACATGTAGTCGGCGAAACTCTCATTCAGCCATAGGTCATTCCACCAAGCCATGGTGACGATATCGCCGAACCACATATGTGCCATTTCATGCAAAATCACGCTGGCGACGTGGCGGCGGTCGCGGCGGGTGGATTCGGAACGGTGAATGTAGCGCTCGCTGAAGGTGACAGCGCCGACGTTCTCCATCGCACCGGCATTGAACTCGGGCACGAGGATCTGGTCGTATTTTTTGAACGGATATTTGAGCGCGAAGAAATCGTTGTAGAATTTCAAACCCTGTTTGGTGGTGGTGAACCATTCTTTGACGTGCACGTATTTCGCCAAAGACGGGCGCGCGAACAGACGCAGGGGGATGTCCTCAAACGTATCGGTCCAAACTTTGTACGGGCCGGCGTGTAACGAGAACAGGTACGTGGCGATCGAGGGCGTGGCCGGGAACATCCAAACCTTGCGGCCGTCCGGCGAAGTCGTGACGTTGGTCTCCGCCGTCGTCGAAATCACCTGCCACGTTTTGGGGGCATCGACGGTCAAAGTGAAAACCGCGCGCAAATCGGGCTGATCGAAGCACGGCATGAACTTGTTGGCGTCGAACGATTCGAACTGGGTGTAGAGAAAAGTCTCTTTGGTCTCGGGGTCGATAAACTTATGCAGCCCCTCGCCTTGGTGCGAATATTCGTGGCTCCATTCGACCCGCACCGTGTTCGCGCCATTCTTGAGGGCCGCAACCGGCAATTCGATCCAGTACTTTTTGACCGACTCCGTAGGATTGACATCGCGGCCGTTGACGTCCAACTTGCTCACTTTGCCTTCGAAAAAATCGAGGCGCAGCGGGGCATTGGCCGTCGCCAGTTGAAAGGTGATTTCGCTGGTGCCGCCGAAACTTTCACCTTGTTCGGGCAGTATGACGGTGATTCCGTACTTGATTTGGGCCAGCCGTGTTTTACGTTGCGCGGCCTCGGCACGGGTCAAGTTTGAGGAATCCTCAGCGCGGACCGTGCCAGGAGCCGAAGCCATGTCGGACCCGGATTGCACGGGGCTGCTCGCACAGTCGGTTAGCAGAAGGAACGCGGCGACTCCGACAATGGCCAGGACGTGCGACACGAAACTGCGAATGTACATGGAGACTCCCTGTGAATTTTCGGTTGTCCGGTTCTATCAGATCCCGACTTGATCTCAACAAGTTTTAGGCGTAACCCTAGGTAAGTAATCAATTCCACTTCCAGTGAGGACGTCTATGGAGACGGTTGCGTCAGAGCTGGACTGGTCCGACCTCAACACGCTCAAAGAGCATTGGTCTGAGCTCGATCTGGTCAGTCGTAAAGACAAATTCTTCCGTCTTCCGCGCATTGACGCCGAGGAGCTCTTTTTGGCGCTCGGCCCCGAGGATCAGATCGACCTCGTAGGCGACCGCACCATTGCAGAAAAACGTTCCTGGATCCGTCTCTTGGCCCTCGATGACATGGCCGATTTCATTCAACGCATCCCTGTCGATGGCCGCCCCGAGATTTTAGGGCTGCTCGACGATATGACCCGGCAAGAAGTGATGGGTCTTTTGGCCTACGCCGAGGATGAAGCGGGGGGCGTCATGAACCCGCGCTACATCCGCGTGCGGCCCGATATGTCCGTGGAAGAAGCCATCCGCTACCTGCGAGCACAAGCCCGCACGCCCGTCGAAGTGATCTATTACGCTTACGTTTTGGACTACGATGCGACGCTAGTGGGCGTGGTTTCTTTCCGCGAGTTGCTTTTGGCACCGCCTGAGAAGCGGGTGCGTGAAATCATGGTCACGGAAATTGTCACGGCCAATGATGAAGGCGATCGCGAAGCGCTCGGCGCGTTGATCACCAACCACGGTTTGATGGCAATCCCGGTCGTCGACGAAGGTGGCCGGATGAAGGGTATCGTCACCTACGATGACGTCGTCGAAGTCGTGCAAAAAGAGGCCACCGAGGATTTTCAAAAGTTGGGCGGAATGGAAGCCTTAGGCGCTCCCTATTTCAAAATCACTTTTCTCAATATGGTCAAGAAGCGGGCGGGCTGGTTGACCATTCTGTTTCTCGGCGAGATGTTCACGGCTACAGCCATGGCGCGCTACCAAGATCAGATCGCGCATGCGGTAATTTTGGCCTTATTTATTCCCTTGATCATCAGCTCGGGCGGCAACTCGGGGTCGCAAGCTTCAACTTTGATTATTCGGTCGCTGGCCCTGCGCGAGATTCGTTTGAAAGATTGGTGGCGGGTTTTGACGCGCGAAACGGCATCTGGCTTGTTGCTGGGGACCTGTTTGGGTTTGATTGGTTTTGCCCGCATCATCATTTGGCAGATGTGGCAACCCATCTATGGCGAACACTTTTTGCTGCTCGCGACTACGGTGGCAGTGAGTTTGATCGGCGTCGTGGTGTGGGGAACGTTGGCCGGTTCGATGCTGCCGTTCATACTGCGCAAGGCCGGCTTTGACCCGGCGAGTGCTTCGGCTCCTCTGGTGGCGACTCTGGTCGATGTGACTGGACTGGTTATTTATTTCTCAGTCGCAAACTTAATCCTGCATGGCACCCTTCTGTAGATGCGCAGCTTTTGCGCCTGAAT
>JAYWAE010000121.1:0-2341 GCA_043782715.1 Pseudobdellovibrionaceae bacterium
GTTGGCGAGCGCCTTGCTCTAAGAAGGCCTCGTCCGAGAACAAAAACCATTGGAGTAAAAAATGAAAACTAAACTCTTCCTTGCCGCGATGGTCGCGGCGGCCGTCGCCAGGCCCGCGTTGGCCGAAACCGAATATCCTTATATCGCCCCAAACTGCAACCTCACCATCGTGACGCCGCCGAATCAAAACGGTTTCTATATGAGTGAAGGCTGCCACACCGCCTACACCATGCCCGCAATTACGGGCACCGTCGCGATTGATTCAATCTCCGACATCGCCAATCTCGATCTTTGCACCGGCTTCAAAAAGGCCGTCGACACCGACAACATGGCCGCGGCCGAAATTTTAAAGCTAACCGAGAAGATGTTTGCCCTCGACCTCAACGACAGCCGGCGCGAAAAGCTACGTACCGAGATCAATCAGATCCGAAAAGATCAAAAAGACATGTTCGCCAACTACGAAAACGTGCTCGGCGCCTACGTGCAGATCAACTACACCATGCCCGACTCGAAGACGCGGATGAAAGACTTCCTCGGCGACAACGCCAACACCTTCATCACCAATGGGATCCAGCTGCAAGACGCTCCGATCGGCGAAAGCTATATGTCGTTCGTGAATAAGGCCGACGGTTCGAGCACCAAGCTGCGTCCCGTGCTTTTCCACAACATCCCGGGCGTGAAGCCTATTGGCGATGACGGTACCGCTGAAATTTCGGCAGTGCGTATGAACGGCGCGATCTCCGGTCAGCTCGGCCTCACACTCGCCGGCATCTGCCCAATGAAGTGGAAGAACGACTTTAGCCCGAACACATTGCGTTCGATGCTGGTCACCAACTTGACCTACACTGTTCCTCTGCTGACGTCGGCCGGCTACACGGCCGAACTCAAATCGGATCTGGCCGTGACCAACTTACTCGACGCCTGGACGACGAAGACGCAATTTACGGTCGCGGAAGCCGCGAACATGATTTCGAGCGGCGGAGGCGACACGGCCTTTACGTTCAAGGCCGAAAACCTCGGTATCGCCGACGTCTACAGCAAAGAAGCGAAAGATTCTTTCTTCGCCACTTTGAAGACCGAAGTGCGTGAACGCCTCACCCAAAATCTGCTCGAGCAGATGCGCGTCGCCGGTTTTCTTGACCTGGCGGCACCGGCCAAAATTCCTGATGCCCCGGCACCGGGTTACGTCGACGAAGTGCACTCCGGAGATTCCTGTTCGTCAGACGGCCCTTTCGGCGTGTTTGGTTCCAGCTGTTCGAGCTACACTTACGTCGTCAAAATTCCGCACGGTTCGAGTGCCGACGCCATTATCAAAAAAATCGTCGATCTGAAGTTTAAGAACACCGAAGCAGTCTCCGTGCGCGAAATCGTTCCCCGGGTCTACACCGCCATTTTTCAAGGAGCAAAATAATGAAACACTACCTTACCTTGATTTTCGTTCTCGGGCTGCACACTCAAGTGCAGGCCGGCACCGAGGCCAACCAAACCGTCCTACGCGAACGCGCCGTCCGCGAGTCCACGTGGAAGCCGATTGATCTCGCAATCCCAGGCCTCAAAGGCGAAATCAAAGGTGTGCGCACCGACGACGGGCAAGTTAAGCTCGACTACCTCGACGGCGTTATCGAATCACAAACCGCGCTTGTGTCCAAAGTGTTCGAACGCTATTCGGGCAAGGCGCAGTATTTGAAAGACTGCAAAGCCAACATCAACGTTTTTCCCAGCTTGCGCGCGATTAAGATTCCCTACCAATTGAATATGCCGATTCTCGGTCCGAACCCCGTGAACGGTTTCACCACCAAAATGCCATCCATCGAGTTCTTCAAGGTGCAAGTGGCGGCCACACCCGGCGCCTTGGTGTTTCAATCCGGCGACCTCGACATCACGAAACTGGAGAAAGACATCCAGTTCCAACTCGAGAAAAACCAAAAGGACATCGAAAGCACAGGCCGCATCACTCTGGACCTCAGCGGTCTCGACGACGTGGCCTGCGACTTGGTGGCGGGAGATTTGACCCTCAACGTGCAAACGCGCATTCACTACAGTGCGCCCCGCCTGCACCGCACGCCACGTTTGAGTGAGCAAGACGTACGCGCGCTATTCGAACACGTGCAACATGGCTGGGCCCCGGGTACCCAAGCCCAGCGCAATTTGGTCCTTGGCTCAGTTCGCCTTGGACAAGCCATGGAAAACCGCGCAGGCAATGCCTTGGCACTCGAAGATTGGGAAATCGTGCGTCTGCACGGCCAGTTCTTCGAGCCGACAAACTTCACTCTCATTAGTCTTTCGGTGGCCGACTATCCGCGCGTTGCTACGGAAATGGATTGGTTTGACGAGCGTTCCA
>JAYWAE010000122.1:0-2339 GCA_043782715.1 Pseudobdellovibrionaceae bacterium
GGCAGCGGCCCACGCGTGCGCGACCTGCTGGGCGACGACAAGATGCAAGGTTGGATGCGCGATGAGCTCGGCATGTTCAAGTTCGAACAAGCACTGGCAACTAAAGCCTTGCACGTCGAGCCGCTGTTGGCAAAACGCAAAGAATTTCAGAAGAAGGGCGAGCGCCGCCAGCGAGCGCTACTGACCAACGAGGCCTTTCCGATGGCCTTGCGCTTCGCACGCCAAGACTACTTTCTCGGCTGTGAAGATCTGCTGTACTGGAGTGAGAGCTTTGCGCAAATGCGCATCGACAATCCAGGTGGGGGCGGAGGCGGCGCGCGCCGTAGACGCCGCCCGCGACGACGCCGCGGGGGCGCACCGGCCGGTGACCCTGCGGAAGCGAGGTCTTAATGCTGTCTCCGACTCATATTCTTTTGATTGTGGGCGTGCTGGTCCTGCTCTTCGCCCCCAGCAAGCTGCCCAACCTTGGGCGCGGGATGCGCGAAGGACTGAACAACTTTAAAAAAGGTTTAAAGGGCGAAGAAGACATCGACATCACGCACACTGTGAAGCGCATCGAAGAAGACAAAGACGAAAATTAATTCGCCGCGGGTACGCCGCTGATGTTAATGGCAGGCGCTCCACCAAGCATAACTCCCTCAGCATTTGCGATGTCGAGAGTGCTGCGGTTGACGGCCGCCTCAGCCGGAAATCGGCAGAAGACTTGCGATCCCAGAGTCACCTTGCCTTGGCAAGCGGGCCCCCAGGCAGGAGTGCTACCCTTTGGTTGCATGGCATTCGGCGCCCAATAGTTGGAGTACGTGCCGGGCTTCGAGCAAAGCGCTGTCTTTGCATTCTTGACCAGCCGAGTGAGCACCTTCATATCGGTCATCGTGTGCGGCTTGCTCTCAAGGATCCAGCTGTACTGGGCGACACCTTTTTCGTGGTCATAGACGATATGGCAGGTCGTCGGCGATTCTCCGTTTTTCGGAAATCCGTGGTTGTAAAGTCGGGTCACGACTGTGTTACCCACGCCCACTTGCCCGTTGTCGGGCTCATTACCCGCTTCGAAATACATATTGCACACCATGCAGGTCACACGGTCTTTGTCGCCCGCTTGGCAGGTGTGGTTAAGAAACTTACTCGGGTCGAGATCTTGATTCGGGCAAAATGGTCCTTCCATTTGCTCGATGGTGGCCGGGCCCATGGGATACCCGCCCGCATTCTGAAACTCAGACCGATAAAATGTATTGGGATCTGAAGCCGCTTTGGCGCCGTACTTGTTGGTCAACAACTGAGTAAAGGCATCCAAGTTGGGTTTGGCTTTGTCCTGGGCCGATTCGTCTTGGCCATTTTCAGCGGAGACGTTGGGCGGCGGCGACACATCGGTTTTGGGTTTGGCACCGGGGACACAACCGTTGGCAGTGGCCACTTCGTTCGCTTTGCAAGTGCTTGCTTCGGGTACCGTCCACGTGCCGGCGCGGTCGTTGACCGGGGCCGTGACTCCCGTGACAACCGCAGGCTTTGGTAAGGTAGGCCGTTGGCCGCCATAGCCGTAGGCAGCCGGAGGCGCCGGCAGAAAACTCTCGGCAGCCGTTGCACTGGCCGTGACCTTAGGGAGAACGGGTGCGGACGCCTGCTTTTTGTAGGCCGCCGGTGGGTCGGCGAAAACTCCGGTAGCGGCGGTCAAAGCGGCGAGTATCCCAATGTAAGAAAAGCGCATGAGTGTCTTCATATGGGAACCTATAAGAGCAACACCCGTACCCGCCAGGTGCCACTCTGCGGCCCCGCGCATGCAGCGAAAATGACGGGTGAATAAAGGTTATTCGCGTCTCAAAACAGCTTGTCTCGATATGAGACGTTGGAACGGCTCAACTAGAGCAGCGAGCGTACCGCATTGACGATGGCTTCACTGTCTAGCCCGTGTTTGCGGTAGAGTTCGATGGCGTTGTAGGCCGATTGGCCGAACTCGCCGCGCACTCCGAGTGAGCGGACTTTGAGTCCCACGCCCTCCTGCAACAGAGCATGCGTGAGCATCGCACCCATGCCGCCGATCAGTTGGTGATCCTCAACGGTCACCAAACGGCCGCCGGTTTTTTCTAAATAAGTTTTGAATGTGCGTACGTCCGGGTGATTGATGATCGACGGATTGATGATGACCGTTTCCGTGCCCGCAGCGGCGAGCGTTTGCGCCGCGATCAGCGCTTGGCCAAGTAGTGCGCCGGAAGCGGCGATGACGACCGCAGGCTTGGCATGCTCGCGCACCACTTGCGCACGGCCGAGCGAATACGATTTTGCACCGTAGCTGACCGGGAAGTTTTCGCGGCCAAGAAAGAAAATGCAGCTGTCGGGAGTTTTGC
>JAYWAE010000123.1:0-2337 GCA_043782715.1 Pseudobdellovibrionaceae bacterium
CAGTCCTCGTCGAAGGCCAGAGGTTGATCGCTCTTTTCCGGCGCGAGTGATGCGCCGGTGAATCCGGTTTGCTTATGATATTGGGCCCTTCCATTCGTAGGCGGGATGTTGCAAACCGGTGGGTGCGTAAAACATCGATCCAAAACAAACAAATCCGAGGCGAGTCAGTATTGCCTTCGCAGCGGCATTGTCTGGATGGTGACCAGCTAAAATCGCATCTGCGTGAAGGTCGCTCTGTGCGAACTCGAGCACGCGGCGCGCGGCTTCAGGCGCGTAGCCGAGGCCCCACTTGGACGGCAGAAAATGAAAACCCAGTTCGAGTCCGTTGCGCGCCGAATGGACCCATGGCTTCAATCCACAACAGCCGACCAACTCCCCACTGGAGGATTCGAAGACGGGCCAATACTGCACTCGAATACGCCGCTGTGTTTCGAGCTCAAGATCCAGTTTCACTTTCACCTGTTCAGGATTGAGTCCGCCGCGTACGTCGATGTAGCGCATGACCTCGGGCAATCCCCAAAGAGCGCAGGCCAAGGGCAAATCTTCAGCCCACCAATGGTGAAAGCCCAAACGCGGACTTCTCATAAATTCCATTATTTTGAATTACAGATAATCGTAAGAGACGTCAATGGCAGTGCCGACCGGAATCGGCGCGGAGAAAAGAACATCCCGGCCGTTGACCGAAAATGAAATGCTGCGTGCCGGAACAAATTTGACTTTGACCGTTCCTGCGACGGGCGTGTGCGCGATCGACACTTTGTCGGTCGCGACTGAGGTGACGTCCTGGCCAATTTGGGTCATGACGTTGGCGAAGCTCGGAGAACAAATGCTCTGTGAAATGCCGCCCGTGATGCGTGCCAACTCCATCGAGAACGTGCCGTAAGCGCCGATGCCGCCTTGTTGGTTCTGCTGAGTCAGCAAACAAGCGGTATCGCCAGTCAAGATGGTGACCGCATAAGCGCGCAGTGCTTTGCTGGCACCGAAGACCGCGTTGAAATGATTGACCACTTGTTGCGCTGTGGTCGCGCCTGCACCGCCGGTGCTGAGTTCATCTTCGTCCGTCAAAACCACGATCGCGAGCGCCGCCCCATTGCGAAAGAATCCACTGTTGGCGGCCCCGGCTTTGTCCATGGCTTTCATAGCCGCGCGCAGAGGTTCCTCATCGCCGCTCGGGCAAGCGCCGCGCGCCACGCAATTGAGCGTTTCCGGTCGCACGATGGTGTCGCGGAAAACGGTTGCGAAGTTCGCAGTGGAAGGCGTAAGAATTTTACCCGCCGCGCCTGTAAGCGGCAAAAGATCACCGCAGATTCCCCACGGGCCGTTGCTGCAGTCCGTAGTGGTCACACTCACTTGCCAATTCAAACCTGAAATCGCCGATGCAAAATTGGCAAAGCGCGTTCCCAAATTGGTTTGCTCGATTTCCATCGATGCTGAGTTGTCATCGACGAAAAGAATGTCGACTTTGCCGGCCGCGGCCGCGGATGTGAAACTCTCCGTGACTTTGTTCGCAGGCCCAGGCGCGGGCCCTGGTGCAGGCGCTGGACCGGGGCTAGGTGTAGTGAAGGTGCCATTGGTAGAATTGTCTGTGATCACCGAATATTCCGCCTGGCGGCAACCTAAGGCCAGCGTACATAGAATGGCCACGATGAGAGCCCCCATGGCCTTGGCATTATCAAAATGAGAGTTCGAATTCGTCCCCACGGGGGTAGGGAATTACAATCCCGATACCAAATATAGATAAAAGAGCCATTGGAAACGCCCGCGAACTGTCGAGTACGTTTGGCGTGTTCAGTCACTGGCCGGATTCGGCGAAGTTACACCGCGCCCTATTTTAAGTCCGCCAGCGCCATTTTTGGGCACCGCCCCAGCCAGCCCAGTGTCTCAAATTGAACACATTTCATTTCGGCAAAGAAATGGAATGGTCCGCCCCTTGCTCATTGTCCCCTAACTGCTGTCCGTTTTTTAGCCGTGGGAGACCAAACATGATGCGTTTACTTGGACTTTTGATCGTTTTCGCCTTTACTGCTTCTGCGACTGCGGAAGTGATTCACTGCCAGTTCAATGACAGCTTCCAACCCTCGAGCTACGCGATTTGGAAAACAGTTGGCAAAACGCTGACGACCACTGTCGGCGGCGACAAAAAGCAAACGACTTACACCGATATCCGCGTCTTCACCGGACTCGCACCGTATAAAAAATCAGGCTTCACCTTAGTGGCCTTCGGTGACGTTCCGGCTTTGCATATTAAGCAAACCGGCAACGCTCACCTAGCGGGCGACAGCGAAAATATTTATGAGTGGGAAGCTTACTGGGGCGATATTCCTGGTCGTTTGCCGA
>JAYWAE010000124.1:0-6179 GCA_043782715.1 Pseudobdellovibrionaceae bacterium
GTCGCGCGAAGCGGACCGCGATATTCAGCGGTCCATGCGCAAATCCCGTTAGATGTTAAAACGCGAACCGGGCTCCAACGTGAACCAGGAACCCGTCAAAGTAATCCACCAGGGCCGAATTGTAAGCCGTGTAGCGCTGGTAGGAAACCCGCGGAATTAGAGTGAAGTTCGGCGCGGCCCGAAAGGGCGCATAGAAGTTCAACTGCGCGCGAGTGGTCGAGTCATGATTGTCTGTCGAAATGCCGGCTGTTTCAGTCGAAGTTTCCTTCGAGGCGATGACTTCCAAAGAGGTGCCGAGGCTGACGGCCGGCATTGCAAATTCGTAGAAGAAAGCCGCCGACAGGTCTTCGCCGCCCGAGGTCGTCGAATTGACGTCGGTGCCCCCGGAACTGTCGGTTGATTTGCGATCCCCTTTGATCAATTCATACGAAAGTCGACCGCCAAAAATATGGGGGCCTACCGGCATTTCATAGCCGATAAACGGAATGAGCGCCATTCCGCCACTGGCTTGGTTTGTGTCACCGTTGGCTTCGGTCTTGGACTTGTCGATCGAATACGTGAAATGCGTGCCGAAGCGAAAAGACCCCGGACCGGCTGCAATCGCGCCATTGAGGAAAATATCCGGATCCACCATGCCTTTGCTCGTGGTGTCTTTAATTATTCCCGAGGGTGAGACTTCGCTATTGGTGCTGGCATAGCCGAGAATTCCGCCGACCGCCAACATCGAGTTGATGCCGTACTCAAACTTGCCTTCGATATGCGGACCAGTCACCGTCGTGGATTTCAGGCCGAGAACATTGTTTTTATAGGTGGCTTTCAGGCGGGCGTAGTCCAAGGCCGGCGAAAATTCAAAACTACCCGCACCGGCTTGGTGAAATATTTCTGAACTTTGCTCCTGGACGGCATGAGCGTTCGCGGACAAAAGAGTCGCGGCAATAGTGGCAAGGAACAGCTTCATTCAATCCTCCGAAGATATGAGATGAAGACTTAGTGATCCAAAACCGCAAGGGCTCAAGTGAATTTGCCATTCGACCCAGCGCGCGCATTTACAAAGTAATCGAGATGTCGCCCGAGGAGGTACTCGCGTCCACTTTCGACGGCCCCTTGCCCACGGACATTTGCTTTTCGCTCTTATTCGCCTCGGGGAGATTGGTGTGGATCTCGCCACTGGCGCTAGAGGCTTTGGCCGACCAGCGGCTCGATTCCCCCGGCAATTTAATACGCACTTCGCCTGAAGCCGCGGAAGTGCGAATGGAATTGAAGTCGGCTCGGTCCAACGAAATATCTCCGGAAGCCGTTGTGATTTCGAGCTTCTCACCTTTGATTTTCTTGAGCCGGACTTCGCCGGAACCGGTGTGGGCCGCCAAGTCCGCCACCGTCCCGGAAAGTGCGACATCGCCGCTTCCCGTTTTGATCATGAGCTTGTCTGAAGTCAGGTCATGGATGCGAATATCGCCCGAGCCGGTGTCGATCTCCAGCTCCTGGTAGGTCGCATTATTGGAGGAGACATCGCCCGAACCAGTTTGCAGCTTCACATGGCCGCGGTATTTTTCCGGCATCAGGATTTTAAGTTTGAGCTCTTGTTTCGACACTCCAATGTTTTTGTCGCCCTCATGAACATTCGGGTCGCTGTGGCCGGAGAAGTTCCAGCGAATCCCGCTGCCGCCGTCGACCCGGATGGAAACATTGTTTCCGTCTTGGACGGTTTCGAATTTGGTATCGGGCGTGGCATAGCCGTCGAGCTGAGCGTGGATCTCTTCGTCGGGAGATTCTTCCAATACGACATTTGTGGATCCGGTTTTGACATCGACCGTAACGACTTCCGTCATGTCCCAATGCTTCTCCTGGTGCATGGGCAGAAGTTTACCGTTCAAACGCTTCTCCAATTTAGCCAGTACGGCGTCGGGGAAGGGTTTGTTGTCGCCGGAAGCGGCGGCGAAGGCGTATGAAATCGCGAACGAGATGGCGGTGAACAAAGCGAGGCCTAAGAATGTATTTTTAAAAGTTAGATTTTTCATTTTCAAACACCTCATGCCCGACGGGCGACTATGATTTTGTAATTCCAACGAATGTAACCGGAAACGAGCTGGATCATCCCACGGCTGAGCAGAATCATGACCATCGCGATAAGGGCCGAGATTCCGATCGTTCCGAGGAACATAAAGAACAGTGAAAACCCCTGCAGTGAACCGATCACGCTGGTCGAGCCCGTGATCAGCACGCTGGCGAAGGCGAAAATCGCGACTCCGGTCATCGTGATCGGAATGCACCAGCCCGCGAACAGAAAGCAGGCAAGTATCAGAAATGGCCCGACGATCACCAAGAAGTTGAACGGCGCCAGCACCAAGAATAGCAACATCATGCTGACCAGCGCACTCGAGCGGCGGATAGTCGAAGGGGAGCTGCTGACCTCTTTGATCAAGTTATTCATCAAGTAGCCTTGCGCCACCGTCTTGGCGGGGCCGAGGCCGGTGATGATGTCGGCGTCGCTTTTGCCCGCACTTTTGCCGGCGTCAAAGTGTTCTTGGTAGTCGGCGAGAATCTCACGCACTTCGCCGTCAGGCAGCGCGCGCAGGTACTTCTTCAGGTCGCCGATGTATTCAAGCTTCCCCATTTTTCTCTCCCATTTTCAAAAGTGAATTGATGTTTTTGTTAAAGTCTTTCCACTGGGTCATCTGCTCAAGCTGAATGTCGCGTCCGAGCTGGGTGATCTTGTAGTACTTGCGCGACGGCCCGCCGCTGGACTCTTGTAGGTAGGTTTCAAAATAACCTTCCAGCGTGAGGCGGCGGAGAATCGGGTAGACGGTGCCTTCGCTGATGTTGACCTTTTTGGAGATCTCTTCCACCAGTTCGTAACCGTAGTAGTCGCGGGCTTTGACCAGCGTCAAAATGCAGAGTTCAAGAATGCCTTTCTTGAACTGAGAGCTGACATCGGTTTTGGGTGCAGTTTCTTTTTCCATTTGCCCGTCCTTGAGAACAATCTCTCACACAGTACTGTGTGATGCAAGGTACTGTGTATGAATTGGTCTAGTTTGTTGAAGTTGGGTGTAAATATCGAATAAATTCAAATATTTATATATCTAGCTTTGTGCGTTGAGCGGACCGTCTCCTACGGTTACCATATTTATAGAGGTAATCCATGCGAATCAGGCACCAAGTTCTTGCCCTATTGTTATTGGCTTCCACCGGCTGCGCTGTTGCGCCTGACCGGGACCGCGCGGATGACCGCAAGAAGGTGGAGGACGAACTCTCCGGCGAGATGTCGCTCAAAGCCGACCGCGAGCAACTCAAGGATATGCGTAAAGAGATTCCGCAGGAGCGACGCAAAACCAACGACGAGTTGGCGCTGTATCTGCAACTCATGAAGCAGGGAACTGAGCAGCCAGAAAACGTGCGCGATAAATTCACCACGATCGTGCAGAAGAAACGCGAAGGCTTTCGCGAAAAAGTGGCGCGCCTGCGTGAGAACTACCATCGCTCCGAACAAAAACGCCGCGACGAGTACCTCGAAGAGCAAAAGGCGAAACGCGACCATTTCATGAGCTCCAAGCACAAGTCCAATGAGACCCAAGAGTTCTACAGTGATCAAGACCGCGACCGGCAAGATTTCTTCAGCGGCGAGCGATCGCGCCGGCAATCATTCGAGGCGGAAATCGATTCGCAGTCGAAGGACTTTGATTCGTACATGCGCGAGAAGAACAATGAGTTCAACGAGCAGTACCGGATTTACGCCAAGGCGTTCAGCGACAAAGAAAAACAGAAGAAGGCCGCGGAGCGCGGCGAGTTCAATCAAATGGATCAGGCTCCGGCTAAGCACCTGGGCACTGAGGACTGAAAGCTACCCAGGCTTCGGCGCGCGGCCTGCACGCTTGGTCGCGAACTTCGGCTTGCGGCGCGAGGAACGCGGGCCGGTTTGTTTTTTGCGGATCGCCTCTTCGCCCAAGCGCTTGCGGAAAATGCGTTGCAGGCCGATGGGATCTAAAAAAGCATACTCACCGCGCTCCAACCCCCCAAGAGTCAATTGGCCGATGGCCACACGGCGGAGCTTCTTGACGTCAAAGCCGATTTTTTCGAACATGTGGCGCACTTGGCGGTTTTTACCTTCGCTGATGACGATCTTCACCCAGTCGTATTTTTCTGAGTCTCCGAGCTTGGCGGTTTCGACGTGCAAGGCCTTTACCCGGCCGCCGGGGATCGTCACTCCGTGCAGCAGTTTCGACAACTGTTCGGGACTGGGTTTGCCATCGAGTTTGGCTAAATAAGTTTTAGGGATCTCCTCGCGCGGGTGCATGACCTTTTGCGCGAAATCGCCGTCGTTGGTCAGCAGTAACAAACCCTCCGTGTCCCAATCCAATCGTCCTACTGGGAACACGCGCACCGGCAGCTGCTCCATAAAGTCGGCGACTGTGGGCCGGCCTTCGGGGTCTTCCATGGTGGTCAAAACGTTTTCAGGTTTGTTGAAGATCACGTACAATTTCAATGACGGGGGTTTGACCGTTTTGCCGTCGACAATCACGCGGTCGAATTCGGGCTCTACGCGCACGCCGAGTTCAAACACGACTTTGCCGTTGAGCTGCACTTTGCCATCCGTAATCATCTCGTCGGCCTTGCGCCGGCTGGCGAGGCCGCAATCGGCGAGATACTTGTTAAGGCGTATCCCCGGCATGGGTTTCGGTTTTGCGTTTTTGGGAGAGGCCATAGTCCAGATGAGTTACCAAAAGCCCGAGCAGTCTGTCATTGGGAAAAGCGTTTTTCAGGTACATACGCCCACGGCCCAGCGCCTTTTCGGCCGCCAGTACATTATCGAGCGTAGGATTGCTTAGGAGCCGGTTGGCGCGCTCGAGTTTTGTAACGATCTCCTGGTAGTCGGGATCGCTCTGCGGATCGATGAAGTGGCGCTCGATCTTTTTGAGCGAATTGAACAGGTCTTGAGTCTCCGACATCTTGGCGCGGATGTAGGTCTCGAACTTTTGCAAACTGTGCCCGCGGACGACCAGCCCGTGTACGCCATCGGCATCGACCTGAAAACTGTGGGTGGTGAGCAGGGTGCCCTCGAGGATCTGCCGCATATGTGGCATCAGCTCGAATGAAGGCGTGTAGTGCAGATGCGTGACTGGCGCCATCAGCTTCAATGTTGCGCCCCAAACCATAGCCAGGTTCGGATAAACGCGGACTTCAAGGCCCCCGGCCGGAGCCAGTACCGCCACTAATATCTGATGGTCCGATAACTTGACCAGTTTGATTTGGTCGCCCGACTTTCGTCTGGGCTCGAATTCATTTTCGACGAGCTCTTCGAGATCTTGGAAGAGTTTAACTGGCACCACTTGCAAAGTGTCGGAGTGGCGTACGCGCGCCCAAGCGGCCGCTTGGTTCTCGAGCGGTGCCTGTTTGAGATAGCCGAAAACATCGGCACGAATCGTTTCACCTAAGCTCTGGGCTTCGTTTTGCCAATGATCGAACTGCAAAACCCGCCCGTAAAACTGCTGAATGATTGCTGGAGAAAAAGGCAGTGCCGGATCGATCACATGTTTGATGAAATTAAACAAAGTAAGGCGCGCCGGATTTCGCTGCGGATCGAGCTTCAAAAGGTACTGGGCGAATTGACTCACTGATGCCATACTTTAACGATAGAGTGGAAAACTCATCTCCGTCCACTCTAAAAGAGGATTGATCCATGGCTCGTGAATTAAATCGTGAACTGTTCGGTCCGCGCCCCGGCAGCGGCCTCGATATCGACACGCAAAATCCACCCGCGGCTCCAGCCTACGCTAAAGCGGATGAGGTGCGGGCGCTGAGCCTGCACATCGAGACCATGTCCCGCCGGATGAAAGAGTTTGAGTCACGGGTCGAGAACATGTTCACCAAGGTCGAAGACATGACGGCGCAAAACAAGCAGCGTTTCGAACGCGTGCAGGGCCACTTTCAACGCCAGAACGAGATGCTACGCACGTCGATGATGGAAGTGCACAACAAGATCGCGCAAGTCGTGTCGCGCTTGAACGAGCGTAAACTCTCTGAAAGCGTGGTCAAAGAGATGGTCGATCGCCATGCCAACGTGGTGCAGACGTTCGAAACCCGCCTCAATCAATTTCAAAAAGTCATGTCGGAGCAGGAGATGCAACTCATGCACGCGCGCTCGGAGCTCAAGCAAGCTCTGCAAGAGCTGGCGAAGCTGAAGC
>JAYWAE010000125.1:0-2336 GCA_043782715.1 Pseudobdellovibrionaceae bacterium
TTTTCAATGGATCGACGGTCACGGATTGACTGTTCAAGACAGTACTCGAGTCGCCGCTTGGCGTACTAAGAATCACTTTGTCCACGAGGAACGACGTCATGGCGTCAAATTGCTGATTGGTGACGAGGGTCGTGTGCTCGGTCAGGCCATCGGCTGTTACGAGATCACTTAGAACACCAGGGCGATAGGTCGTGGTCGATGTCGCGCCGCCGGGGCTGGTTTCTGTACGGACGTAGCCCGGTTGAGAAGAGTCGATCTGAAAGGTATAGGTGCGCCCTTCGGCCGAAGTCATGGCAACCGTGCGCGTGTTCCCAGCGAAATTTAAAATCATGTTCCAAAATGCGCCGGACGTGCTTTCGTCATGTGACAATAATCCGTTGGTGTCATAACTCAGAGTCGAAACTTCGCCCGACGGTTTGGTAAATGTCTTGAGTAAACCAAATTCGTCGACGTACGTCATGTCGTAGAATCGTTGGCCTGGGTCTTCGATACGCTCCGCCCAGCCGTTGGGGTCAAGGTGGAGCTGGGTGACTTGTCCGAAGGGCGCGATTATTTTGATCAGGTTCGCGCTCGGCCTCTGAATTTGCGTCACATTGCCAAAGCCGTCCACCACGCTGGTCAAACGCTTTTGTACATCATGATTGAAACGTTTGAGCAGGGCTCCGCTCATTGTGGAGCGGGTCTCTTGATGTACGCCCTGCATGTCAAAGATATAGGCTTCGCTTCCGTCCGCGCTTACAGCCATCAGCGCCGAAGGCGTTACGTCGACTCTCACCCGGCCGTCGGCCAGTTGGTGAACGGCCATTGCTTCGGCTTGGCGGATCTCTCCGTCACCCATGTAGATGCGTTTTCTAAGGCCGTCATAGAAATGGTACGAGGAAATAAGCCAGCCGCCCAATCCGGCGTCGAAGGCGCGCCAACCTCCGAGAGTGACTTTGATACTGGGCGTGACGCCACCGAAGCTAATCGTGGCTTCACGCGATCCCAAGAGATAGTGCCCGTCTTGGTCTTTGCCGTCCCAAGTGAATGTGGAGCTAGCTCCCGCGTGCGGAATTGAAGTGTCTGCAATGGTTCGGCCCGCGATGGTGATCGTAGCGGGGAAATAGACGCCGCCCTGATAGTTGTAAGCGTAATCGACGCTGTAATCCGCGGTGCGGCCGCGCACGCGGTTGGTGAAATAATAAAGCGGATCGCTTAGGCCCACCATGGGGACCGACTCGCCGACCGAGAGATTGTCGACCTGAATGATTGAACCGCATTTATTAACTGGATTGTCGTTGTAAATGTCCTTGGGAGCCGCCGCCACCGGTCCGGGCGGAGGGTCGCTACAGATAACGCTGCCAGAGCCTACGGAGTGAGTGGAACCGTCCGCCAAAATGCAAGTAATCCCGCACGCATATACGGCTTGGCCATCCGTCGTATAGCCACTAGAAATTTCGGAGCTACAGGTTTGCCCGTTGCCGGTCGCGTTGATGGCCTCACTCGCACATTGGGCAATCAGCTCATTGAGCACGGCGCAAGCCGAGGCGGGAGCTGTGTGAAATAGGGTACCTAATATAAGGGCCGCGAGACCATACCGAATACCCACGCACCGACCGTTCGTTCCCATGCAGCCTCCAAAATACGTTCCGACTAGACAACTATGGTTTACGTAGCCCATTTCTTTCGGACGAAAGCTGGAAAGAGACAAGCGTTTATGACGAGAATTAGTCGCAGTCCCAAAGTGAGTTATGTCGCCGTTGTTTTAGTAACGAAGATGAACAATTTTTTTATTTGATGGACTTCTCAATTTGATAATTCCGCTTTCAATAGGAGCGAGAAATGTTTTCGACTAGGTGGGGGCTGGTTAGAGTTGGAGTTAGAGTGTAGTTAAAGTTAGAGTAGAGTTAAAGTAAAAGTCTGAAATCCTAATGCCCGCTTTAAACTTCAACCCTAACTTTACTCTAACTTTAACTGCACTCTAACTCTAACTCCAACCAGCCCTTCCCTCTAAACGAGGTGTGACCCATGAGTCAGCCGCAAAACCTGACCAGTCACACTCGCGCTGAGCGCGCTCGTCAGGTATGCGGTGCTCAGGCCGATATCATGAAACTCAACCAGCTTTAGGCCCGCCGCCGGGTGAGTGGCCTGGAGTTCCGCGAATGATTTTTTCAGCGAAGTGGATTTCGGGAAAATCTTGAGAATAAAATCGTCCGTCACTCCCAACGACAGCGCATTGACCGTCACGTTTTGCAAACGGTGGCGCTTGGCTAGCGTGTCGATGTTGGCAAGCAGAGCTTCGCGACAGCCGTTGGCGGCCGGCGACGGGCTGATTTTGTCTAGGGTGGGATCTTCGT
>JAYWAE010000126.1:0-2328 GCA_043782715.1 Pseudobdellovibrionaceae bacterium
TGGAAAATTTGAAATTACAATTCGAACTCAAGATTCTCGCCGCCCAAGGCGTTCTGCCCGGCGAGCCCGCGTTCATGCCCTGGCTGCAAGCCAACCTCTCCCAACACGCACAATTCAACGTGCAAGGGGACGAGCGGCACTGGCTGGTCAGCCAAGCGCACGCTCATCTCAGACATTATTTGGGCCAGATTTAAAAGTTAGTCGTGAACGATGCGCTCGTCAGCACTGTGTACTTCGTGTAGGTGTACGCATCCAAATTCGAGTGATTCTTGGTATAGGTCGCGGTCACGCCCCAGGTCACCCATTCGCGGATGGGCTTGGACATTCCAGCAGTGAGAGTGAAGTTGCTGTCCGCGCGCGGAATTGTGGCATCGGCGTACTTTTGATTGTAGTACGTCAAACCCGTGGTCCACGTACTGTCCGTCCAAAACGGCGAGGAGAATGTGACACCCAAATCGTAGCGTCCGTAGGTCTTATTTTTACCATTCGCCTTGTTGCGCGCATACGAAAACAACGGTGCCAACGTTCTCTTCTTTTCGAGGACCTTCATTTGCGTAGTACGGAAGGTCATCTTGTTTGAGTCGAGATCGTCATCGCCGACAGACGAAACGTCGGTGGAATCGTCATGTCTATATTCGAGCGTATAAACCGAAACCCAAGTCGGTGACATGACCAGCATCGTGTCGGCGGTCAAATACCGCGAGGCCTGCTCTTTGCCCTTTTTTCCGGTCGAGTAAGGATCCATATAAAGCAATTCGTACCCGGGCGTGAAGCTCTGGCGCAGGCTCTTCCACTTGGCTTTGTAAGCATAGGGTGCGGCTAAGGTGTAAATGAACGGATCTGCGGCGGCCGCCTTGTTTTTCGCCGAATTGGTCAAGTTGATGGTCGCGTGAGGCGACAGTTCCTGTTGCTCGGTGAAGATCGGGCGGTACTGGAGATCAAAGAGCGTCCCCAGGCGCATGTCGGAAATATTGCTCGCGGTAGCGGTCGATCCATCTGGCGAAAGCAGCACGTTCGAGTCGTATTGCAGGCCGATGTTGGCATTGAATGTGAACTTGTTCTCGCGCATCTTTTGAAAGGCCATCGCGACGGCGATCAAATCAATATAAGTTTCCGACTGTTTGTCGAGATTGGGATCAACCGAGGTATCGATGACCTTTTCAAAGGCGGCTTTTGCCGGCTCATACTTTTCTTGGGTATAGTTCGTGAGTCCTATGTAAAAGGTCCCCGAAGCGGCCAGGCTTTTATCGGGCAAGGCCGCGACTTCACGGAACTGCACCAGTGCGTTTTCATATTCCTTCAACTTAAAGTAAGCCAAACCTAGATAGTACTTGTGATCTCCAGCCTGGTCCGATGGTGGCTTCGCGGTTTTAAACGCCACGACGGCTTCGTTGTACTTGTCGTTGCGGTACAAGCTAATTCCGTAGCTGTAGTAGTAAGTTTTGTTCTCCGGATCGAGCGCGACCGCCTCTTTGAAATTTCCTTCGGCCGATTTGAAGTCGTTCTTGCTGAAGTAGACCATACCTTTTTTATAGAGATCAAGAGCCCGCACCCGGCGCGCCGCTCGTTCTTTTTCAGTTAAGGATTTCGATTGCCGTTCGCGTTCCGCCGCTTTCGCTTTTTCCACAGCTTCCATTTGCGAGCGGTCCGCGGCTTGCTTGGCGGCTTCAGCGGTTAAATCTTCTGCCATCGGTTTGCCGCGGTGGCGCCGGGCTAAGCGCATTTCCTCTTCTAGAGCCCTAAGGCCCGCTTCTGCCTGCGCGACCGAGTCAAAAACGCCGATCACGACGTGGCCTTTGGGGTCCTTGACGGTCGCGGTCGGCTTGCGTGCCAGCTTCCCGTTTTGAATCATCTCATGCAGCTTTTTATTGTCCTTGTCGGTGTTTCTCATGTCCTGGGGCGGGACGTAGATTTCAGGAGCGAGCTGATCGCCTAGATTCACGCTGAACTGTCCGGTAAATTTGGACGAGTCCGGTTCGGTTTCCTCGAGTTGAATCTGTACAATCTTACCAGTGGATTTGTCGCGCAATACGATTGTCGCCCCATCGATCTTGCGGCTGTCGGTGTTCCACTCCGGCGCGGTGTAGGTGATTCGGGTTACACGCCCCGTGTTGGCCGAGTCCGCACAAAAAGCGGAAACCGGAATGAGCGTGGCCAATATAAAAGAGCGTAAGGGTAGGTAGCGCGCGGCGAGCAACACTTGATGACTCCTCTCAGATGCACATTCTTAAAACAAAAAGGAGACCGGGTTAGCGGTCTCCTTTAAGGATAACGAAGTTTCTGCGAGAGAGAATCAAATATTACTTATGAATATTCACATTCACCTTC
>JAYWAE010000127.1:0-2324 GCA_043782715.1 Pseudobdellovibrionaceae bacterium
TAGCGAACGTCACCAAACACTATGGCAACAAGGTGCTGTATAAAAACGGCTCCTTTCAACTCAATCCTGGCGAAAAGGCCGGTTTAGTCGGCCCAAACGGCGCCGGAAAAACCACGATTTTTCGTATTCTTACGGGCGAGCAAGGCGTTGAACAGGGTGCGGTTGCTAAGCCTGATCGCATCGTCATCGGGTATTTTTCTCAAGACATTGAGGATATGCGTGGCCGCAGTGTGCTCGACGAGGTCAAGTCGGCGGCGGGGAAGTTACCGGAGATCCAGGCCAAGCTGCTCGACTTCGAACTCAAATTAGCCGAGCCCATGGATGAAGACGCCATGGCCAAGATTTTGGAAGAGTATGGCGAACTGCAAGCCGAGTTCGAACGCCTCGGCGGTTACGATCTCGATGCGCGCGCAGCTGAAATCATCACCGGCCTTGGGATCATGCCGTCCGATCATGGCCGCGACACCTCCACCTTCAGCGGTGGCTGGAAGATGCGTATCGCACTGGCGAAAATTTTAATCTTGAACCCCGATGTTTTATTGATGGACGAACCGACCAACCACTTGGACTTGGAGTCCATCGTTTGGCTGGAGTCCTGGCTACGAAATTTCAAGGGTTCACTCCTGATGACGAGCCATGATCGCGAATTTATGAATCGCCTAGTTGGGCGGATCATTGAAGTCGCCAATCAACAGATCACCTCTTACGGCGGCAACTACGATTTCTATGAACGTGAAAAAGAAGTGCGCAAAGAGCAGCTGATCGCGGCCGCCAAGCGCCAGGACGATATGCTGGCCAAAGAGGAAGAGTTCATCGCTCGCTTCGCCGCCCGCGCCTCACATGCCGCGCAAGTGCAGTCGCGGGTGAAGAAACTTGAAAAAATAGATCGTATTGAAATTCCCACTGAAGAAAAGGCGATTCACTTTGAATGGCCGACCCCTCCGCGCGGCGGCGATGAAGTGGTGAAATTTGAAGAGTTGGGCAAAATTTGGAAGCGTACCGACGGCGGTGAGACTGCAGTTTTTCAAAATGCCACGGGCTTGGTGAAGCGTTTGGATCGCGTAGCGGTGGTGGGAGTCAATGGAGCGGGTAAATCGACTCTGCTCAAAATTATCGCCGGGCAAACCGAAGCGACCTCTGGCAAATTGGCAGTCGGCGCCAGCGTCGAATATGGATATTTCAGCCAAAACGCTCTCGATGTATTGGATCCGCGCTCGACCGTGCTCGAAGAGGTGCAGGCGCGCATTCCGACGGCATCGCTTGGCTACATTCGCAGCTTACTCGGCGCATTTAAATTTTCCGGCGACGAAGTCGAAAAACGCATTTCGGTATTGTCGGGGGGCGAGAAGAGCCGTGTGGTACTGGCCTGCATTCTCTCCAAACCCGTGAATCTGCTAATTCTCGATGAACCGACGAACCACTTGGACATCCAGTCGCGCGATGTTTTGCTCGATGCCGTTTGCAATTTCCCCGGTACCGTCATGATCGTCAGCCACGATCGCCACTTTTTGCGCAAGATGAGCACGCGCGTGTTCCGCCTCGATAAGCACGAACTGACGATCTACAACGGAACCTTCGACTATTATCTGGAAAAAACTGGCCAGACGATGTGACGGAAGGCGCACCGCTGCCTCCCGATCACCCATCTATTGAGTAAACTACTGATCTATGTACCAAATCCCATTCATTCTATGAATTGAAATATTCCAAGCATCGTAATGCTTTTCACCATCGTAGAAGTGACTGTTCATTTGTGCATCGATCTTCCCATCTTTGAAATTGATGTCGACCTTTCCGGCGTTGAGTTGCCGGAGTCCGTCGGTCACTAACACGTGTCCAAGGAAAGTAACCGTTTCGGAAACTTTGCTGTGAATGACCACGTCCGCAGTGGCCCTCAGCCCTGCATCGTCTGTCATCATCCCTTGTTTTTCGGATCCAAAGTCGTCCTGTAGGTGCAAGCTTGGCGATGATCTCCGATTGTCTACGGACTGCCCAAGGCTTTTTTCGGGCATTGCCGTCAGTGCGGAAGACAAAAAAACCATGAGCGCAACCGAAGCCGCCCAGGGATGTCGCCGCATCTGAGAGCAGGAATCAATTTCCTTAATTCTACGGAATATCATGGGGCGCGAGCGAAAAATGCCGACAGGTGCAGACTGCCAAGGTTCAAGGCATAGCTTGATGAGAAGAGCCGTGTACTCATTTTTGTTTGCCAAATTCTCGTTAATCAATTGATCGTCGTTACAGATTTCCATCTCCACCTCGATCTGCCGCGAAACCCACCATGCGAATGGGGAAAAAAATAGGAGCCGCGCGGTTGCCAAGCG
>JAYWAE010000128.1:0-2324 GCA_043782715.1 Pseudobdellovibrionaceae bacterium
AGTGCCTTTTTACCTGCGTCTTCGGCGGCCACCTGCGCGGCAAAGGGAGTGCCTTTACGGCTGCCCTTGAATCCGAGCATTCCCGCACTCGACCAGCAAACCGTATTGCCGTTGAGATCGGTGAAAGTGATGATCGTATTGCCGAATCCGGCTTGGATAAAACAACGTCCCACAGGAACGTTGCGTTTGATTTTTTTCTTCGGTGCCGCCGCGGGACCTTTTGCAGGTGCCTCAGTCGCCGGTTTTGCATCAGCCATTGGCATTTACTCCTTAGACTACTTTTTTCTTGTTGGCGATCGTCTTACGCGGACCTTTACGCATGCGCGCGTTCGAGCGAGTACGCTGACCGCGAACCGGTAAACCTTTTTTGTGGCGTGTGCCGCGAAAGCAGCCCAAATCCATGAGTCGTTTGATGCTCAATCCAACTTCGCGGCGCAAATCGCCTTCGACTTTAAATTGGCTTTCGATGATCGTACGCAACTTTGCGACTTGTTCATCCGTCAGCGCATCGGTTCGCATCGTCTTAGAAAGTCCCGACTTCTCGACGATGTCTTTGGCGCGAGTAATCCCAATCCCGTAAATATACTGGAGAGCAATTTCGAGCCGCTTGTTTCTAGGCAAATCAACGCCTGCAATACGAGCCATTGTTCAGTTCCTAACCTTGTCTTTGTTTATGCTTTTTGTTTTCGCAAATGACGCGCAAAACGCCGCGCCGACGAATGACTTTGCACTTGTTGCAAATGCGCTTCACAGAAGCTCTGACTTTCATATTAAACTCCGCATTACGTTTATCTCAACCCTTCGAAATTATTTCCGTTTTCGGAAATTTCAAAGGTCCACAAAGAATGCAAGCGGTGAAGCTAGCACCCACAATTCCTACAGTCCAGCACTTTCTCGACACTTGAGAGGATCAATTCGTGATCTTCAGAGCCTTGTCGATCCGAGCAAAAACCTCTTCGCTCGAACCAGTCCCATCTATGACCGTAAACGGACCCTTTGCTCTGTAGTATTCCTTCAGAGGTTTAGTGCTCGTTTCATAGGCTTCGAGACGGGTACGAATGACTTCTTCCTTGTCATCCGGGCGCTGAATCACCGGCCCACCGCAAGAGTCACAAACACCCTCTTTTGCGGTCGGCTTGGACTCAATATGGTAGGTGGTACCGCAGTTCTTGCACACCCGGCGCCCGGTTAGGCGGCCCAGCAGCAAATTCAGCGGAACTTCCAAAAATACGCTCTTATCGATTTTCAAATGCAACCCAGCCAACAACTTCTCTAACGCCTCAGCTTGCACGACCGTACGCGGAAAGCCGTCGAGAATGAAGCCCTTACCACCGAGAGTCTGCAGCACCTCTTCCATTAGCCCGATGGTAATTGAGTCCGGAACAAGCTTGCCAGCGTCGAGATAACCTTTGGCCTCTTTGCCTAATTTTGTTTCGTTTTTGATGGCCGCACGAAAGAGATCGCCCGTGCTGATGTGCTTCATTCCAAAGCGTTCGATGAGCAATGCGGATTGCGTGCCCTTACCGGCGCCCGGAGGACCGAAGAAAATCAGGTTCAATATTGAACCCTCCGACTCTTGAGCTTGACGCCTTTAAGCAGGCCTTCATAGCGAGCCGTGAGAAGATGCGATTGAATTTGCTGGCTGGTGTCCAATGCCACGCCAACCAAGATCAGCAAGCTGGTACCACCAAAGTAGAACGGAACTTTAAATTCCTGAATCAACATCGTCGGGATTACGCAAATTACACTGAGGTAGATGGCGCCGGTCACCGTCAATCGGTCCAGCACCTTTTTGATGTAATCGGCCGTGCTTTTGCCGGCGCGAATGCCGGGAATAAAACCGCCGTACTTTTTCAAGTTGTCGGCCACTTCAACGGGGTTGAACACGATTTCAGTATAGAAAAACGAGAAAAACACGATCAAGCCGACGAACACCATGTTGTACATAGGGTGATTCGGGTGAAGGGAATCGGCCAGAGTTTTTAGATATGGGTTCTGCACGAACTGCGACATCGTCGCCGGAAACATCAACAAGCTGGAGGCAAAAATCGGCGGTATCACATTGGAGAAATTGATTTTCAGCGGCAAGTGGCTGGACTGCTGCTGCGCCATGCCCTCACGTGTAGGCGCGCGCTGCGAATATTGAATCGGAATTCGCCGCTGCCCCACCTCGAGAAACACGATGATGGCAATAATGGCCACCATGGAAGCGAGAATCCCCAGACAAACGGCACCGTTCATTTCTCCACTTTGCACCATGTGCCACATGCGCATGGCTCCACTGGGCAGTCCGGCCGCGATACCAGAAAAGATGATCAAGCTTG
>JAYWAE010000129.1:0-16353 GCA_043782715.1 Pseudobdellovibrionaceae bacterium
CAGTGATAATCCACATAGGCCCACAAAATAGGGGATTTGGCGGTCGGAATCAAATATCTTCGCGAAAGCCGTGCACGACCGAAAGAAAGCTACGCACAAGGGGCTGGGTTTTGCCCGGAGCGGACTTGGAAGACGAGCTTTGCGCGGTAAAATCGGGATTTAGGGTCTGGGATTCAATCAGCTGCTCAATGGCCGCCTGAATCTCACCGTCAGAGAGTCCACGGCGCCGGTAGCGCAAGATTTCGTCGACGATGTTGATCAGCGCGTTGCCGGTCATACGGCTTTCGTTGTTGATACGCACCGAACGCTCTTTGAGCAATTTCACCGTGCGCGTCCAATTGACCTCGACGCAAACGCGTTTGAGCACGCGCAGGTACAGCTTTTGCCAGCGCGCGATTTTGCGGCGCAGGTCATCGGTTAACTTGCGGTCCTTGCCCACGGCTTGCGAAGACAAGATCCAGCTGAAGAATTCCTTGGCTTCGACCGGTGGGAGCAAATCAAACGGCAAGTCCGAAAGGTAGCGCGGCATCAGCGCCAGTGCCATGCGCATATTGAAAATGGCCGGCCGGTGAACGCCGTCGGCGACTTTTTTCTTTTTGCGGCAAGTTTTTTTACTCTCGAATTTGCAATGCATCGAATAGAACGCCTCGACATCACGGCGATAGCGGCCAAGCAAGATGCGGCGTAAGGGTTCGGCAAAGCCAGTTTGATAGAGAAAGCGATCCAAGCAGTGAAAGCGGAAATGCTTGTCGAATTGGCGTAACGCCGTAGAGCGGCCGAACGAGCGCCAAGGTTTTTTCACGCCGGTGGCGGCATAGTCGGCGAGTTGCGCGAACGTCTGCACGATCTCGCGCGCCTTTTGTTTTTGTTCATTGAGATTGGTGCTGAAGCGTTCGATATCGTCGTAGCGGTACTGATCGTGGCGCAAACCGAACTGGCGCACGCTGCCGTAATCGATGATGCCGGCGTCGGCCAGCACGTTGTCTCCGTCCCAATCGAGCCAAGCGAAAATGTAGTCGCGCTCGAGGTACGCCACGAAGCGGGCGTAGGATTCGCTGATCTTCTCCATCATTTTCCCATAGCGGTTCTTGTCGTCGGGGCGGATGTCCCAAACTTTGTTGGCATGCTGACGGTCGATCAAGTAGTCGACGGAGCGCCGGAGAGCTGCAAGATTATTTTGTTTGAGAAACGAGAACATATGCGCCGGCCGCAGTAAATTGGGTGCCGCACGTACGCCGATGCCGATGCCACGGCCCAAATCCACGATCGCGAGTACGCGCTCGGTGGGAATGCCGTTGCGATGAAAAATTTCAGCCAAGATGGCGGCGCCGAAGAGTTCGTCGATCTCAGCCATGCCGCAGCCGTAACCATGATCGTGATTTCCGGTTTTGAGCGGCTCGCCCGCTTGCACGGCTCCGGGAGCGAGCGCGGTAACGCCGGTGCCGCGGCTCGAAACATCCCATATGCGTCCACCACCAGAAAAAACCCCGTTCCAAATGCAACGCCCGTCACCGCTGGTGCGCCCGGTTTTGTCCGAGTGCTGCAGCTGCAAGTAGCGCGTGGCCATGTAGGGATGCGGCTTCACGGTCTGTGAATTGAAACGGGTGCGGTGCTGTTGATCGTACTCATTGATGATACGCAGGCTGAAGGTTTCGATGATTTTTTCGGTCAGCTTGCGCGACATGCTTTGGCCGTGATCCTTCGGGATCAGGCCCATCTCCTTAGCCAATTCAAAATTGAAATAGGAGACCTTGCCCTGCGCGAGCGTGCGCGTTGGGTAAAGGATGAGCCCCTCGGGGACGCTCTCTTGCCAGGGATGGCGTCCGTCGAGTTGCTGAAAGGCGCTGTAATCCTCGTCCGCCACTCCGGGCCGGAACGTTCTTGCGGTCTTTGCCTTCATAAGTCTCTGATTTCTCATCGGCCTATAAGCGTTAGGACCTAAGGGAACGCCCTATCTTTGTCGGCGTTATATGCGATTTGGCGCTTAAAACTGGACCTTTGTGAAGCCACCAAGCGGAGAGGCGAAATTGGTGACTTGCCCCTGGTAAATGCGGGCGGCGCAGAGCTGGATTTGATCGGCATAAACGTAAAAACGCAGGTCGAATTTCCAGGTGTTGAGCACACTGCGCGGGTCGTCCACGGGCACTTTTTGTGCCGGCGTGAAGTGTTGGATGAGAATCTCTTCGTGCATTAGCCGTTCGAAGACTTTGCGCGAAACGCTCTCGCCCCGGTAAACCGATTTGCCGCCATGGGAGCGTTTGGGTTTGAAAAACAACCCGCGCCGCTGCTGCCAAATGTCGTCGGCTGAGGGAAAGGCGGAGACTTCAAAAGTCGGAATCAAAACTTTGCGAACCGCCGCGCACTCTTCGGGAGTGGCGCCGGTGGACTCGAGAAAACCGGGCGCCGCCAGTTGGATCAAACGCTGTTTGTCCCCGAGCAGCCAATATTCACGCGGGTTCGGACTCAGGCAAGCGAGCCCGCGCCGGTGCGCTTCACGCAACGCCGAGTGCTGGGGCTGCTGCAAATAGAAATCAGTGAGCCGGTTGTAAACCAAATCGACCTCGCCAAAGCCCGGCGCCTGCAGCGTCTCTCCATTCACTTGAAAATCGCGAGCTTCACAAAACTCGGCGTCCCAGCCGGCCGCACGAAACCAATCGCGGTACATCACGAACTCGCCGTACATTTTCTGCTGTAAAATATCTTCATCGCAGATCGCAATGCGCTTCCCGCTCTTACCTGCAAGGTGCAACTCGCGCTCGAACGATGCGCGCAGCGATTTGAGTGGTACGAAGTCGGTGGGCGCCTGGCCTGAGTGAGCCAGCTCCATCATGCTGGCCAACAAAAAACCGGAGGCATTGGTGTTCACTTCGACCAAAAAACAATCGCCGTCTTCGTTGCTGTGAAAGTCGTAGGCCATCAGCACGGACTCGTGCTGAACGTTCGCGTCGGAGATTCCGGGCACAGGCTCCAGCAAAGCCGCGTAACCTGGCCGGCGCGAAACCGCGTGCAGAGCGCGCACCGCGGCCTCGACGTTCGCCAGCAGAACTTTGGGCAGGCGAATCTCGATCGGCGAAACCAGATGATCCCAAGTCACCGGCGGCGCGCCCGTGAGACCGGGGAACTCCTTCACCGCCAGCTGCTCTAATCTTTTGTAGAAAAATCCATAAGACATAAAAAAACGCGCCCGCGTGGAATCGCCGGCGCGCCTTTCATAAGATCAAGGGTGTGAAACTACTTTTGGCCGACGAACTTCTCGCCTTTTTTCCAACCGGCGCCGCACAGCTCGCCCGACTTCAGGCCCTGCACCACGCGCAAAATTTCTTTGCAATCGCGGCCGACGTTCAAGTTGTGAATGCCCATGTACTGGATGCGGCCTTCGGGATCGATGACAAACGTACCGCGAGTGGCGATGCCTTTGTCTTCGAGCAAAACGCCGTAGTCGCGCGACACGCGCTTGGTGATGTCGCCGATGATCGGGTAACCGAGGTTGCCCAAGTCGTCTTTGATCCAGCGACGGTGCGAGTGCACGCTATCGACCGAGCAGCCGATGATTTCAGCGCCTTCGGCACGGAATTCTTTGAGCGCATCGCGGAACTGGGTGATTTCGGTCGGGCAAACGAAGGTGAAATCGAGCGGGTAAAAATACAAGACCACCCACTTGCCTTTATAGTCGGCGAGGTTGATGTCTTTGAAATCACCACCATCCACGACGGCGGGCGCAACGAATTGCGGAGCAGGTTGACCAATCATCGGCATCTTGTAACTCCTTAGTGACGAAGGCCTCTCGGAGGCCGCAGCGATATTATAGTGACCTAAAGAGTTGCCATAGAATCACTCGATCAGCAAGCGGGGGCGAGACATGAAGATCATCACTTGGAACGTCAACGGCATCCGCGCGGCCTTAGGTAAGGGCTTGCTCGAGTTCTGGAAAGAGCAGCAACCCGACATTCTCTGCCTGCAAGAAACCAAAGCCCATCCCGATCAGCTTCCCGAATCGCTCACCGAGCCCGAGGGTTGGAAGGGATTTTGGTCGGCGGCCCAGCGCCCGGGGTACTCAGGGGTGGTGACATTCACCCGCGAAGCACCCCAGCATGTGGCCTATGGAATCGACATCCCCAAGTTTGACGCAGAAGGGCGCATAGTACTCACGCAATTCAAAAAATTTTCGCTCTATAATGTGTACTTCCCCAATGGGGGCTCGGGCGAGGAGCGTCATCTGTATAAGCAGGAATTCTTGAGCCGTTTCACACATCATCTGCACAAACGCGTGCAGGCCGGAGAAAACGTCGTGGTGGTGGGCGATTACAACGTCGCGTACATGGACAGCGATGTGTACGATCCTAAAAAGCTGAGCCAAGAGAGCGGCTTTTTGCCGGAAGAGCGCGAGTGGATGCGGGGATTTCTCAAAGAAGACTTCATCGACACCTACCGCTACTTTCATGCGGACAAAAAAGACACATACACCTGGTGGTCCATGCTGGAGCGCGGCCGCCTGAGCAATCGCGGCTGGCGCATCGACCACATTTGCGCCTCGAAAGGTTTGGAGAAAAAATTGAAAGCGGCGCAAATTCTGGATGAGCAAGAAGGCAGCGATCACTGCCCGGTGATGTTGGAGTTCAATCCGTGAGGCTAATGCTGGTGCTTTTCGTAGTGCTGGCGGCGGTGAACGCGATGGCCGTGACGGCCGCGGGTAGCGGTGATCCCGTTTGCGCCAAGAATTTCACCGTTCTACATAAGGGCCCGGGCGTGAGTTATCCGGTGAGCTGGCGCGTGTCGCGCTACATGCCCTTCTTTCGCGGTGAAAGCAAAAACGGTTGGGTGCGGGTCACCGATCTCGACGGCGAATCGCACTGGGCCCAGCCGCGCGATTTGACCACGGCGATCCACTGCGTCGTAGTTCGCTCCGCGGTGGCGACACTGCGCCGCGAACCCTCGGTCAGCGCACCGCCGTCCGATCTAAAAACCGTCGATAAATTTACTCCGCTCAAAAAAATCGAAGTGAACGGGGAGTGGGTGAAGGTCGAAGACGACACCGGGCGCACCGCCTGGATCCACGAGTCTAATATATGGAAGCCCGCCAAAGTTCAGTCCGTTAAATTCTAAAAATCCCCGTCTCAAATTGAAACAGGCCCAAAACAGCCCCCGACTAATGTCGCGATGCGCAGGCAACTGTAAGATGGTTTAAGAATTCTGCTTGCTAAACCTGGGGCGTTAATGTGTAAATAGTTCAGTTCCAAATTGGCACCTAGAGGGAACAATTCGGATCTATGAGAGATAAACATGTTGGGGGGGAATTTAACATGTCGGCTCTATCACGGGACCTGCTTGAAAAGTGCAAATCGAAATTGATCCACGCGAAGTCGGATCTGCTGAACCGGGTGCGCGAGTCGCGCCAGGATCTCCACAATGGAGATGACAACAAGGGCGGAGACGAGGGCGATCAAACCTTACGCGCCTTGGCTGAATCTGAGTTTCTCAGCATGCACGAACGCTTGCGCAAACAGTTGATGGAAATTGAATCCGCTTTGGCTCGCATCGAAAAAGGCCTTTATGGCATTTGCGAGGAGACGGAAGAGCCGATTGAGGCTGAGCGTTTGCTGGCGATTCCTTGGACGCGTTTGTCGATTGAAGGAGCGGAGATACGCGAGTCGATTGGGAAAAAGTACGCTCGCTAGGGTTTGCGACCGGCCTACCTTACGGGGCTGGTTAGAGTTAGAGTCGAGTTAGAGTGGAGTTTTAGTTTAGAGTTTGGGTAGTTAGGCCGGGAGCGAATCCCCGGCCTTTTTGCGTTTCTGGGCTACTAGCGGGCGGATTGGCTTTTGATTGTCCAGCCGCAGAGTTTGTAGAGTAGGCGGGCGCCTACGTTGCCGTCCCATTCGTTGCCCTCTGGGCCGGGGGCTACTTCGTTGAGGTCGAAGCCGACGATCTTGCGGCCGCTTTCCACTAGGGTGCGCAGCAGGTAGTTGGCCTGGTCGAAGCTTAGGCCGCCGGGGACGGGGGTGCCGGTGTGCGGGCAGTTGTCGGGGCTCAGGCCGTCGATGTCGAAACTGACATAAACTTGTTCGGGCAAGTCGGCGACGATGCGGGCGCAGATCGAGGCCCAAGATTCACCTTCGAAAAGTGAACGCTTCAAATTCAAATCAAAAAAAGTTTGGATCTGATCGCGCTGTTGAATCAGCTCGTACTCCTCTTGGCAGAAATCGCGAATCGCAACCTGCACCAGCTTCTGTGGGCGCCAGTCCGAGTTCATGACATTGTTCATGATGCTCGCGTGGCTGCGTTCGAATCCCTGGTACTGCATGCGCAGGTCGGCGTGGGCGTCGAGATGAAGTACGCCGAAGGAGCCCGACGTCGCCTGCGAAACCGCGCGCATGCAGCCCTCGGGGGAAGAGTGATCTCCGCCGAGCACGGCGGGGATTTGCCCGCGCTTGAGAATGGCCGCGCATTCGCCGAAAACCCACTCGCTCATGCGCGCGCAGCCTTCGTTAATTTCGCTGAGCAGTTTTTTGCCGGCCGTGGTGAGCTCACCTTTTTCCTCGAGCTGCGTGCGTACTTTGATCGCCTTTGGTTTGAGTTGATCGTTCAACTCTTGCAGCGCCGCTGGGATCGGCAAAAGATGATAGCCCTGCTCGTACGCGCGCCCGAGTTCCAAGTCGAAGAGGTCGATTTGGGGAGAGGCTTTCCACACGGTCTCCGGGCCGCGAGCGGTGCCTGCGCCGTAGGAAGTGGTCACCTCCCAGGGCACGGGTACGATGACAATGCGCGCCTTTTCTGCCGACGTGGGAATACCGAACAAACCCGTTTTGTAAGAAGCTGTTCCGCTCGTCTCTGGTGAATTGCTCATCGGCCTACTCCCTGGGGCGTTACAATGAAATCTTGATAATTCAATCGACTGGTATAAATTGAGAGCGCTCAAAAGCAAACGAATTTCACGGGAGTAGCTTCGATGATCCGGTCCTTCTTCTTCATTGCAGTCGTGGCGGTATCTTGCGCGGTTTCAGCTGCCGTCCCGGGTACGGTTAAAATCACTCCATTGGGTAAAGCGGATGCCAAGGTGGGCGGCGTTCTGTATCGCAACTGCCTGGGCGAGCCCGACACCTTCAACCCGATCAGCGCCTCAGATGGTTGCTCCTCCAGTGAAGTGCGCGACTATGTCATGCAGGGCTTGCTGCATATTAATCCCGAAACCTACGAGTATGAGCCCGAGCTCGCCGAGCGCTACGAAGTTTCGAAAGACTTTTTAACTTATACTTTCTACCTCGACAAAGACGCCCATTTTTCGGACGGCCACCCCGTGACTTCGGAAGACGTCAAATTTTCGATCGAATCGGTCAAAGATCCGGCCTATCAGGCGGCGCACCGGATTCCCTACTTCGAGGACATCGAGTCGGTCGACGCCGTCGATTCGCGCATCGTCAAAATTAAAATGAAGAAGAAGTACTTCAAGAACTTGATGGTGATCAGCCTCGTGGGCTTCAATCCGATCGTACCGAAGCATATTTACTCGGATCCGAAAAAGAAATTTCCCATCGCCCCACTGTTCGGGTCGGGGGCCTATAAAGTAGAATCGTACGATCGCGGTAAGACCATCACGCTGGTACGTGACCCAGCTTATTGGGGTGCCGGTAAACCCGCACAGGCAGCGCTGGGAAAATTTGAACACGTCACCTTTCGTTTTATCAAAGAGGAGAATCTCGGCATCGAAATGGTCAAGAAAGGCCAGATTGACTACTGGGAGCCGGTACGCCCAGAAAATTTCGAGAAGAAAGCGGTCGGCGAACCGTTCGGTACGACGGTCAAAAAAATGCAGGTCGAGAATAGCCGCCCCAAGCGCTATGGCTGGATCGGTTGGAACGAAAAGAATCCGATTTTTCAGAGCAAAGAAACGCGTCACGCGCTGTCGTATCTCTTCAATCGCAAACAGCTGATCGAAAAATTCCAGTACGGCAAAGTGGTGGAGGCCGTCGGGCCCGTTTACTACAAAAGCCCATTCAATCCCTCCGATCTCAAGCCCGTGCCATTTGATCCGGCAAAGGCCAAGGCCGCGTTGGCGAAAGCCGGCTGGGCCGACAAAGACAAGAACGGCGTGCTGGAAAAAACCATCGACGGCAAAACGGTCGAATTCCGATTCAAGCTTCTGCTCGCCAACCGCGACGTCGAAAAGTACTTCACCATGTATAAGGAAGATTTGAAAAAGGCCGGCATCGATATGGAGATCAGCCTGGTCGAGTGGAACACTTTTCTCAAACTGCTCGACGAACAGAAGTTCGACGCCGTGACCATGGCTTGGGGCGGGGGCAGCGTGGAAGACGACCTCAAGCAAATCTGGCACACCGAGAGTGGCCGGCTTGGCGGTTCAAATTTCATTTCGTATTCGAACAAAGAAGTTGATCGGCTAATCGATCAAGCGCGCGAAGAAATGAACGATGCGAAACGTAAACTGCTCTGGCAAAAGGCCGTGCGTTTGATCGCCGCCGATCACCCCTACACACTGCTGTTCAATCCCAAGTACGATCTCTTTCTGCTCAACTCCAAGGTCGCCTTCGACAAGCCGACGTACAAGTACGATTGGAGTTACTCCTACTGGTACCCGGCCGCTCTGTAAGGCGGTCGGGCCTAGGATCCCATGCTTAAGTACACTCTGCACCGCTTGCTTTGGATGATGCCGACTTTGTTCGGCATCACCTTAGTTTGTTTTGCCGTCATCAATTTGGCGCCGGGCGGTCCGGTCGAACAGGCGATGAGTAAAATTCGCATGGGTGGCGCAATGGGCTCGAGCGGAGCCGCCACCGGCCAAGGCGTCTCGAACGAAGTCATTGAAGCTTTGAAGAGGCAATACGGTTTCGACAAGCCTGCACATATCCGTTACCTGATTTGGCTGCGCAACATCGTCACTCTCGATTTTGGCGAAAGCTTCTCCTATCAGCAGCCGGTGACGGAAGTGATCATGGACAAGCTCCCGATCTCTCTGCAATTCGGTGTTTGCGCGTTGTTCATTATTTATCTCGTCAGTGTTCCCGTCGGCATCGCCAAGGCGGTGCGCGACGGTTCGCACTTTGATCTGTGGTCGAGCGTGATGCTGATGGTGATGTACTCGGTGCCGCCACTGATCTTGGGCATTTTATTGCGCCAATTCCTGTCGGGCGGCGGGTTCTTGGATATTTTGCCGCTCGGCGAGCTCTATTCGGACCGGTATCCAAGCATGGATTTTTTCGGCAAAGTTTGGGATCGCATTCAGCATGCCGTTTTACCGCTGATTTGCTATGTGGTGAACGGTTTCACATCCGTAACCTTTATGATGAAGAACTCCATGATGGAGGAAATCCGACTCGACTATGTGCGCACGGCGCGGGCCAAGGGTTTGAGCGAACATGCGGTCGTGTACAAACACGTACTGCGCAACGCTTTGATTCCCATTCTCACCGGCCTTGGGCACTTCATTACCGTGTTCTTTGCCGGTTCGATCATTATCGAGGAGGTTTTCAACCTCGGAGGCATGGGCCAGCTCAGCTACCGCTCGATTTTGTCGCGCGACTACAACGTGATCATGGCGCTGATCTTCATTCAGAGTGTGGTGGCCATGCTCGGCCGCTTGATTTCCGATGTTACCTATGTGGTGGTTGATCCCAGGATTGATTTCAAATGATCGAGCGGCGGATACACAACGACATCACACTCAAACGCTATCGCCGGTTCAAGTCGGTGAAGCGCGCGGTCTGCTCGGTTTGGATAGTCGCACTTCTTCTGGGCGCGAGTTTATTTGCCGAAATTTGGGTCAACAACCGCCCGATGGTCATGAAATTCGGCGGCGCGATTTATTTTCCAGTGCTGAATGATCCGCATCCGAGCGTGTTCAATCAAGACGGCTTCGTCACCGACTACCGCAAGCTAGACTTCAAGGCTGCTGGCAATTGGGCGCTTTGGCCCGCCATTCGCTGGAATCCATACGAGTCCAATGAGGCGGTCGAGACCTACCCCTCGCCGCCGACCCGGGACAATTGGCTCGGGACCGACGATCGCGGCCGCGATGTAGCCGCGCGCTTGATCTACGGTTTTCGCTACAGCGTCGGCTTCGCGCTGGCCGTTTGGTTCTTTGCCTTTTCATTTGGAGTGGGCGCTGGCGCGGTGATGGGTTACTGGGGTGGACCGGTCGACATGATCGGCCAGCGCGTCGTCGAAGTTTTCGATTCGTTGCCGTATCTGCTGATGCTGCTCACTTTGATTGCCTTGCTCGGCGCCAGTTTGTGGCTGCTGGTGGCATTCTCGGTTTTTCTCGGCTGGATGCGCATTTCGACTTACATGCGCGCCGAATTTTTAAAACTGCGCAAACGTGATTTCGTCGAGTCGGCCCGCGCCCAAGGCGTTGGAACCACGCGCATTTTGTTCCGCCACATTCTACCCAACGGCCTCAGTCCGCTGATCACGTTTTCGCCCACTGAAATCGCAGCCAATATTTACACGCTCGCGATTTTGGATTATCTGGGCATGGGCCTTCCGCCTCCAACCCCGAGCTGGGGCGAGCTGCTGCAAGAAGCAAAAGAGAATTTCACCATCGCCTGGTGGCTGGCGGTTTACCCGTCGCTGGCAATGATTGTCGCGCTCACTTCCCTCACGTTCATCGGTGAAGGTGTACGCGCCGCTTACGACCCTCGTAAAACAGCGGTAGTTTGAAACGACGCCATGTGGAACGAATCTTGCGATTCAATTGCGCAAATCTGTTTGTAGGCAAAGCAATGCACTTGGCGTGTTCCGTGGTGGCAAAACTATGGACACTCCGGGTGGAAAATTCAGTGTAGGAGTGTTCCATGATTCGTCTAATTCCGTTTGCCGCCGTCGTGCTGTTTTCACTTTCAGCCTGGGCCGGGACCAGCTTTCAATCGTTCACCTGGCATGCGGATAGCCGCTTTGTTCTCACCCTTCAGGCCGGTGGCCAGGCCGTGGTGCTTAAAGGTGATCTGCGTGATGGCAAAGCGGTCGATGTAACTCAAGATGCGGTGAGCTTGCATATCACTTCTTATGATTCGGGTGAAAGCTTCCTGAGTGCAGTCATCACGACGACTTATGATGACATGGCCGATTTATACCTACTCGCGGGTCCGCAGAATTTCAGTTTGCTTGGTGGACGCGTGATTCAAGGCCGTAAGGCTACGCTAGGTTCTTCACTTGAGGCGGCGATGAAGGGCTTGCAACAAATGAAGGGCTGGGACGCTTCGATCTCGTTGCGCAAATTGGCCGAATACACTGCCGCTCATCCTGGCAAAAAGGTCGAAGACTTTGCCAACGAAGTGGAATTGAAAAATCCTGAAATTCTTAGCGTGCCCAAGCCGGGCAAAACAAAACCGGCCGTAAAGCAACCTGCGGTGGAGCCGCCTACCGTGGAACAACCTACCGCGGAACAACCTGCAGGGGAACAGCCCGTCACGCAGCCAGAAGGCCAGCTGCCCAATGAGAATCAGCCCGTTTTTACAGTACCGGATCAGTCTGTTGCCGATGGTCAAACCGGAGACGATCCCTTTTCGCCGATGGTCGAGCCTCCACCGCGAGTGAAGCCTGTGATCAAACATCACCGCCGACCGAAGCCGGTACCAAACGATCTCGCTCCGGAGTGGCAGCCCGGTGACGCGAACGATCCGTTCTTACCCAGGAACTAAAACTTAGGGGCGGAGCACGGCCGCCGGCAAAAGCGCTTTGCGTGCTTGGCCGGCGATGTCGGCCGCCAGCTTCGGCGTGGCCGGGCCAACCGTATCACGCACTTTTTTGTAGCCCACGCGCGGGCTGAAACCATGGCCCATTTCCGGATAGCTGATGAACGAAGCTAGCGGCGTGCCCTGCCTGAGACAGCCGTCGTTCAACTCGAGCGCGTCTTCAAACGGTGTTTCAACGTCGATCTCGCCTTGGAACAAATGGATTTTCGCGCACAGTTTCAAAGCGCGCGGGAGATAGGGTCCCTCGTTGTAGTATTGCTGAAACCACTCGCGCGGCATGCTCTGATCAGGCCAGGGTGTCGACTTGTCGAATAGTGCAGCCGTGAATTGGCGATTGCCCGTCTCGAGCACGTAGGAGAATTCCTGCAAACTCACTTGCCCGTCGCCCGTGTGATCATAGGTGCCGAACTGCTTCCAACCACCTAAGATATAACCAAGAACGGGATCTGCGAAGGCGGCAAGATTGAGTTCAGTCTCGTTGACCAAACCATCGTGATCGTCGTCGAGCGCGTAAAAGTAGCGCAGCGGATTTGTAACGCCTTGATAGAACATCACGTCTTTCATCGCGCGTCCCAAAAGGCCCAACATAAAAAATGCTTTCACAGCCGCCGGACGTTTTTCGGCGATTTTCAGCGCCAGCAAAGTCCCCTCGGAGTGGCCGAGCAGCCCGATGCGATTGACATCGACCTGAGGTTGAGCGGCCAGCACGTCAAACGCAGCCAGCGCGTCGGCGGCCAGAGCGTCCGCATCCGCAGTTTTAAAAATAGTCCAGTCCACCGTGTCGGTAAAAAAGGTGGCGTCGATCGGAGTGACTCCGCGTTTGTCGTAAGCCATGACGGCGATGCCCGCATCGAGCAGCGCTTGCTCGATCGGTT
The DNA here is from genome assembly GCA_043782715.1 of Pseudobdellovibrionaceae bacterium. GTDB lineage: Bacteria > Bdellovibrionota > Bdellovibrionia > Bdellovibrionales > UBA1609 > JALHOQ01. The sequence goes on from JAYWAE010000129.1 coordinate 12,581, forward strand.
GAAAAATCAATGTGGGCTTACCGTCGGCAGTCATTATGCCAGGCAGATTTTCGTAGCGGTTGCTGGGGCCACTGCCGACCAAGAGGAGCACGGCCGGATAGGGTGCGGAGAAATTTTTCGGCGTCGCCAAGTGGCCTTGCAAATTTAAACCATCATGAGTCTTAACCTGCACCAAAGTGTAGTGGGCGTTGGTGGTGTCGTTGGGTACAGTCGAAGCGGCCAGAGCGGTGGATGCGGAAAAGACTAGGACTAGACTGATTAAAATTTGAATGCGCATGAAGCTCCCCTTTGGATTTAAGAATTTAGAGATAGTCCGCCCCCCGACAAAAGTCGCTACGCACCCAATCACTCGGATGCTAATTTGGCGACCAGGGGAGATCCCCGTAAGATTGATCCTATGAAAAGAACAATCGCTCTGTTGCTGATGCTGGCGCCGATGTTTGCCTTCGCCCAACACAAGTTTTCCGCAGGATCACGCACCGTGATCGTGCGTCCGGATGAGGGCTTCTGGATCGCCGAAGCTTACGGCCCCGCCGCCGACGGCTGGCAGGATCGGCTCTGGCGCGTGGCCTTTGCAACTGAGCGGGAAGCGCTGGCGGCCGCGCAGGCACACGAAAAGCTCACGCCCTATCAAAAGCGGGTCCCACGCCATTTGCGGCCGGCGGTAGGAACCACACCTCTTTGGAAGGTCACTGAGCAGTGGAGCTGGGCGTGGGAGCAGCGTTACTCCGATTGGGTCTTGCAAAATGTCAGCGTCGATTTTTTTCAGCGCTTCAATCTCACCACCGATTGTGCCGATGCCGCTTATAGTATTCGCTGGATCTTCGCGCGTATTCACGGCTTGCCGGCGGCGAATCACCTCGGTGGGACGGGTGATTTGTTCAGTCAGAATTCAGTGCGACCGGCGTGGATGAAATTGCCGACCGATCCGGATTGGATGAAAGATCAGCGCTTTCTGAAAGCGGTCAATTACCTGCTCGACAATACCTACACACATACGCTTTTCGCCGACAGCTATCCGATTGAAATCAGCACGCGCGCTTTGCTCGCGGGCTCGCATCATTTGGCGCTGACGCCACGGTCCGGGCACACTCTGTTCGTGCATCGTATCGACTATACAAACTCAGATGAGATGCCGTTCCAGGTGCTTTACTCCAATGAACCCAAGATCGTCCGTCCGCTCGAGGAGTCCTATTATTGGTACTCGCAACAGCCGACCCAGAAGTCGGGCGGCTTCTTGCACATGCGCTGGCCTATCGTCGACTCTTCGGGCATTCACTTAGAAAGTGCCAAGAACATGCCCTTCTATTCGCAAATGCAATACGACCCTGCATTTATGAATGGCGGCACTGAGTTCAATATAGAGGTGATCAAAAAGCTCAAACCCACGTTTAGTCTCGAAAAATTTTTCGATCATGCGGTGACTGACCTCGTTGGCCTGATCGACTTTCGCCGCCAAATGGTCGAGGGCGGCTACGCTCACTGCCAAGCCATCGGCGGTTGCAAACCCGGTACACAGGATTATGAAGACTGGAGCACGCCCACGCGCGATGGCCGTCTGTTGGAGTTGGCCGATCAAATCGATCGCATTTGGCGCATCGACTGGCAAGGACTAGGGCAGGCATGGCAGAAGGCTATGAGGTCGGAGCCGCTCACGCTCGATGGCGTCTCTTACACTTTGAATCACATTGTTGCGATATTCCGCATGCATCTTCACTCCAGCGATCCCAATCTACCCGTAGCGCGCCGTTGGGCCTTGTCGGGCGTGGCGGGTGCAGGCGCCGTTGCCGATCGTTTGATTGAACTGTCCACCGCCCGTGACGCCAAAATTCAATCGAATACATGTACGCCCGCCACTTGCCCCTTTGCCAGTAACGGCTGGAAGGCTGCGAGCACGGTTGATGAAGATGGGCAAATTCTTGGGCTGCGCCGGGTCTCCGGCGAATTTTGCGTTACCGCGCCCTACGATGAATGCAAATCGTTCGGCGCCGCCTTGCCGGCAATCAAAGCCACCGTGAATGGTGAAACTCTACCTTTGGCTGAATGGTTGGACCGAGTCGTATGGCTCAACTCCGATCCCACACAAAGCGCGGCTGTGCGCTGGGGGTCATTGCGTTCAAATTATCAGTACAGCATTCTGCCCAGCGGTTACGGCGCTCAGATTTCGCAAGATGGCTGGACCGTCGCCTACTCAATGACGGGCGTCGCGCTTTTGAATGTCGTCACAAAAGCCACGGTTGCGCCGCCGGCGGGAATGGAGTGGCGGTCACTCAGTCCGGACGCACGTTGGGCGGCTGCGGTTTCGCGGACGGAAGTTTACTTCACCGATCGGAGCAGTGGCGGTGAGTGGCGCTTCCCCCTGATCGATGCGCAAGAGGTCGTGTTCTATGGCCCCGCCAGCGTCGCGGTGCGAACCCGCTCTAGCTCGCTTGCTGTTTTCACACTTTCGGCGCAACCTAAAATCGTGGCTACGATTCCCCTTATTATACTTTTCAAACGCTCCGAGATCGACGGGGCTTTGATGGCGGTGAGTTCGGTGAACGACCTCATTCTGGTGGACAAAGCTGGCCGCAGTTATACGGTGATGCAGGCGAGCATGCTCTTCAACTGGAATTCCACCGGCGCAGTGGCCGAGACGATGCAGCACTTTTTCGTACACGCCTATTCGCCACTGGTCGCGCAAATTCTGGCGGTCGACAAACGTGACGGTTCTGTCGTGGATCGCGCGGACTTGGGAGACATGCAGAAGTGGATCAAAGGCAGCGGCAAAGTTTTACTCGACGGCAGCAGACCTTCATTGGTGAAAGTGGACAGCGAACTCAATATCCTCGGCCCGAGCCAAGCTCTCGGAAATTCCATGCGCGCCAAGCCGCCATTCCTCTGCGGCTACGATGAGGCTGGACACAGCACCTGCTTCAATTACGATGGCAACACCGTCGGCGATCAGCCGGTTGCCATGAGCGAACCGCTGCGCGATTGGAACAAAGATTTCCGCATCTGGGGATTAATCGATCAAGAGTCCCGGCTCACTCCAGCGGCCGATCCGTCTTTGACTTTGCTCAAAGCGCCACTCCTGCGCGCAACAGGCGATGAATTCGTGACCATGATGGACCTGGATCGTTCCCTCGCCCAAGTCGTCGACGTCCGCCGCATAAGCGCCGGCGCGATAATGGGCGTGCAGTCCGCTTATGAATCCGACGGGGTCGGCCGCGGAACAGTTCTAATGACCAACTCAAACGAAGGCATTTGGCTCGAGCGCAAATAAACTGCATGTTGAGCTATCGGCGATCAGTCTGAACCGGTCTTCTTGCTGGTTTTGTCCACCAGTTGGCCGGTGGTGAAGCGGTGAAGGACGCTGTTGATTAGGGTTTGATAAGGAACAGCTAGCCGGTCGGCTTCATTTTTTAGATCATTGACGACCATGGCATCTAGTCGAATGCTGATCGCGATTTTTGCGGCTTCAGGGTAGACTCTGGTTCTCCCAGGCCGGCGCTTCATGTTCTTTATATCATATTCTTTTTTCATAGAGTCTTCTTTCCCAAGACGTTGCTTTGCGAGCTGAAATAATTCGTATTCTTTCAGTTCCTAGTTCACTAAAAATCACTTTCACAACAATCATGGATTCAGTGATTCCAATTCGAGTAAATCGGTCTTCGCGCTGACTGTGTTCCTCATCAAAAAATTCAATCGCCCACGGATCAAGAAACACAGTCTGCGCCTCGTCGAAGCGAATGCCATGTTTTCTAAGGTTCGATCGTGACTTTGCCTCGTCC
>JAYWAE010000130.1:0-6107 GCA_043782715.1 Pseudobdellovibrionaceae bacterium
GCGAAGTTTGCTGCCTGAAAACGGACCAGTTCCAAACCGCCGTATCTTGGTGCTCGATGACGAGCCTGCGATCGGCGAGGCGATCCGCGGCATGCTCAGTCCGCAAGCGCCTCGGTCCATTCGCCGGTCCAGCCGCAGCGTGCAGGAGCCGGTGGAGATTCGGGCCGCGGAATTCGACGTCACTGTCGTGCAAACACCCGCTCAGGCCATCGATGCCGTGACCTTTGCGCTACGCGAGGGCCGGCCCTATGCCGTGGGATTTTTCGATGTCATGCTTGGCGCCGAAATCGATGGTATTGAATTGGTGAAGCAGATCTTCAGCGTAGACGACAAAATGTTCGCCGTGTTCGTCACCGCATATCAAGATCGCACGGTGGATACCATTGGCGGATTTCTGGGCGAACAAAATCGCGAGCGCTGGGATTACATCAACAAGCCCTTCACGGAAGGCGAGATCTTACAAAAAGCGCGTAATGCTTCGAGCCTTTGGGATTTGCACAGGCTGAAGGCTTGGCAAGAAGAACGCCTGAGTGAAGCCAACCGCCAGCTTCTATTTAGTGAACGGCAGAACACAGTGGCGGCGGTCGGCCGCAGCGTTGCACACGAGTTTGGTAATTTACTCACTCACATCGTGGGCAATGCTGAACTGGCGCTTGCCCAGGATCAAGCCGACAATATGCGCTCTTCGCTGGAGCTGATCTTGCGGGCATCTGATACGGCCGCAAGTATACTTTCGCGCTTCCGCCGCTTGCACGACTCCGATGAAGCCGGGCCCGTGCACGCGGAGTTCAATTTGTGCCAGGTGCTGGATGAGGCGCTGGAGCTGCTGGAGTTCCAGTTCCGCAAGTACTACATCCGCGTTGAAAAACCGACCGATAAACAGTTGATGATCACCGGCAACCGCCATGCGTTCGTACAGGTTTTCGTTAATTTATTTCTCAATTCCATGCACGCGATGCCCGATGGGGGAAAGTTGCGCATCGAATTCACCACCGTCGAAGGTGCGCCTGAAATTCACGTGCGCGACTCAGGCGTGGGAATCGCAAAAGAGAATTTGGACCGGGTGACTGAAGCTCTTTTCACCACCAAGGGCAAAGAAGGCAGCGGTCTTGGACTTGCCATATGCAAAGAGATCGTTGAAATCGAGCATGGCGGTGAATTGCGCATCGCCAATTATTTTGAGGGCGGTGTTGAAGTCATCATCCGACTAAGGCCCGTCCGCAAGGAGTCTGCATGATCAATCCAGCCGACATTCCAAAAATACGTGCCCACTTAATGACCGTGCTAGTCGTCGACGACGATGAAATGATCCGCTCCATTATCATTAAGCTGCTCGAGCCGATCGGCTTTGCCAAATTTATCGAAGCCGGCAATGGCGCCGAGGCTCATAAGTACATGCTCGACCCGCGCGTTCGGGTGGATTTGATTCTGTGCGATTGGGAGATGCCCAAAACCGACGGCTTGACCTTCTTGCGCGCGGTAAGGGCTTTGCGCCATCGGACGGATACGCCCTTTATCATGGTTACCAGCCAGCAATCGCAGGAGCGCATGAAGATTTCGCAGGCAAAAAAACATGAAGTCAGTGCCTATGTCGTCAAACCCTTCCGTGGTGACACGCTTCGTGACAAAGTTTTTCACGTTCTTTACGATGCGGTGGTCAAGAAATTGATCGCGGCATGAAATTCAAATCGGTGCTGCTTGCCCTATTATTCATGAGCGCCACCGCTGGCGCGGTCGTGGTCACTGAATCGTTTGACTCACGTGCGGGATTTGCAAGTGGTACGGCGGTTTGGAATCAAGCACTCGGAAAAGTGCATCCGACGTTGCATGTGACAAACTACAACGGCGGCCCTGCACTCTATGAATTCAGCATAGGCGATGGCGCGCACGGCGCTTTTGAACCCGCGACCTACTCGGCCTTTAGCCCGAACCTCGATGTGCCCGGCAAAAAGATCTACTTAGACACGACGGTTTTTCCCGCGCTCAATGTGACTCGCTTCGAGTTGGCGGCGGGCTGGACGCTGATCCCAACAGGCGCAAACCCTTTGATCATATACAGCCAGAGCACGGTTGATATTCAAGGCATAATCGATTGCACGGGCGACGCAGGTGGCGCGTCATTTGGTGCTACGCCTGGGGCCGGCGGAGTTGGACATTGTGGTGGTGCTATAGGCGGCGGGGGCGGGGCGGTGGGTTTCGCCGGCCAAAACGGAGCGGACGCCAGCGCTGGCGTGACCGGCGGCCGCGCTGGTAATTTTGTCGGTGCTGCTGGAGTCGGAGGCGGTGGCGGCGGTGGTTGGAGCGGTGGATTGCCTCGTCCGGCACCGGGCACGGGCGCCACCGGCGCGGGCGGTCAAGCAGGAGTTTATTCGGGTGATCCCGAATTCGCTCTGCCCCTCGCTGCGGGAAGTGGTGGCGGCGGTGGCTCGGGCACGACGACTGCCGCTGGCGGTGGTGGAGGCGGTGGCGGTGGGACGGTGATCATCCATGCCGCTGGCACTGTCAATCTCGGTTCAGCAACCGATCCCACAATAGGATTTGTTTATGTCAACGGCGGGGCCGGCGGTGGCTCCAATACGGGTTCAGGCGCGGGGGGCGGTGGAGCGGGTGGATCCGTTCAGATTTTTGCCGGAGACACGCTCAACATTTACAACACCGCAGGCGCCGGTGCGAGCCAAGCTGAAGGCGGCGCGGGCGGAATGAACTCCGCCGCCGGAGTGGGCGGTGACGGCGGCGTCGGCCGCAGCTGGCTTTCAGCGGTCAATTTCAATTACACCGGCCACTATTCGCCGGCGGAAGAGCCGCCCAACAACGGCGGCTGGGTCGAGTTCAATTCGGCCTCCCAATACGTCATCACCAAACCGGTCGACACCATGGGACTATTCGGCAAGGTTACAAGTTTGAGCGTCACGCCGGTTTCTCCCGACCTCACGCTCGAATTGGCCGGTAGCGACGATGATTTCGCCGCCGACGACACCGGTTGGAGCACCAGTACCGCCGCCGTGGCAGGTAAACGCTTTCTACGTATGCGCATTCGCATAGCGACCAGCAACGTGCTTGCACCGGTGATGGCCGACAGTGCCGTATTTGTATTTGAGCCAGGGTTGCGCGAAAACTTTGATTTCAAGTCAGCAGGCTGCGGCAGAATCAAAGGTTCTCCGCCGCCGCCGCAGAGCGGACTCGTTCTCCTGCTCCTACCGCTTCTATTGGGATTTTTAAAATTCCAAGCCCAACGTCAACAAGGCAGTGGCTGAGTAAGTCGCACCACCAGAAAAAAACAACGCCTCGCCACTCACCCCAACACCGCACAGCCAAGAGCCTCCAAGCCACAACGGCGCGCGCAGATTCTGCTCTGAAATCAAACCCGAACTCGAGCCGGCCACCAAAGAGTACTGCGAAGAGTAACGAACCCGGCCCAACAACCGCCAATCACCAAAAAGCGTAGGCCCAGCGTTGAGGGCCCCACTCGTCCCAACACGCTCATTACCAGTGCGGCGAAAGCGCAAGGATTGCCCAGCCGTAAGCCCCCAATTCCAAGCACGGCGAGGATCCTTCCAAGCCAATTCAGCACGCACCTCGCTCCAGCGCAAATCACCTTGAAAAGGATATTGCGCTCCCGAAGCAGGCTTGAAGTGCTCCTGCAGATATAGCAACGATCCATGCAAGACATTCCCATCAGCCAGAGGCCTTTCGACCTGCGCGCGAAAGCCAAGCGCATGAACACCAGCAAGGTGAACATGAGCCGACTCAGGAGCGCGCCCACCAATCGAGCGATAAGCAGGCTGCCAAGCAAAAAAAGTCTCCCGCGCACGCGGCAAAGCCACGGCTTCCGGCGCAGATGCCGGCACTGGCACCGAGGCTGATACTGGCACCGAGGCTGATACTGGCACTGATGCCGACTCCGCCGCATTCGCAACATTCTCAACACGAGCACTTCGACGAGGAAGACTTTCAACCCGCGTAACTACCACGCCCGATTCCCCGGGATTCGCAAGATCAAGTTCCTGAGCTTCGCTAAAAATCCCCATCCGTCCCGAACTATGCCCAGCCGCAACTCGCCAGTAAACTTTGCTCAACTCCGCCGGATGCCAAATAAACTCTGTCGTACTGACCGTCTTTGCGATCAGCGGCGAGCGAAAGTCCGCCTGCTCAGAAATCTCAATGACGTAACGATTGGCTCCTTCAACGGGCTGCCAACTGAACACGGCCTGGAATTTGACCACTTCATCAGCTTGCGCCTCCGGCAAGAGTTCCCGCAGCCAGCGAAACAGTGCGCCCGGCTTCACTTTGGCAGCCGGCTTGCGCAGCGAGGGTGCATTCAATTTGGGTGGTGCAAGGGGAGCGGACCGGATAAAGAGCGGGTAGCTGTAAGGCGGTGGGATTTCGAACCCTTCACTATCGAGCGCGCGCACGCTCCACTCATAGTCGCCTTCCTGTTCGAAGCGCGTGCTGAAGGAATTGTCTTCTGTTGCTGCGGGTGCGCGGCCGCTTGAACCTCCGATTAAAAAACTAAATCCAGAAACACCGGGCAGGCGCGTCCAAACGAAGAGCACGTCCTTGCCGGTGCGCACGCGATTGCGCGGAAGCGGCGAAACCAAATGCAGCACGGGTGCGCGCCAAACTTCGATATCGAGTGCAGGAGAGACGCGTGCACCGTTGAGGAAGAGATGGTGATGCCCGAGTGGAAGAGAAACCGTGTGTTGAGTTTCGCCGGAGGCAAGCAGCGGGGTAATGACCTCCGCGCCAGACAGAGTTTGCCGGACGAGTTCGGTGAATTCGCCACGCCAATGCAGATTCAGATCCAGGCTGTCGCCGTGAACGTAGATGCGCGAACGCGGCGGATCGATCCACACCGGTTCACTTGATTGTTCGACACGTGTCACTTCCTTGCCTGCTATGCGCATCAGCTCGTTCGTATGCACGGTTTGCGCATTGTCACCGGACTGAAATCCCACCTCACCTTTTTTGACCCGCAACTCGAAGCGCTCCGAGTTGACCTGGCGAAAATCGAGTTCGCTGCCGGCCTTCACATCCATCGTCCATTCGCCGCCTTCGATGCGCGCGGGAGCGTAGGGGTTGCGGGCTTGAAAGTTTCCCTTTATGAACTTGAGCCTAATTTCGCCATAGACGCCATCCGTTTGCGGTTCGATGGTCACGAGCGTGTTTTCGGACAGGCGCACTTCGCTGTCTTGCGCGAGTTTGAGGACGGCCGTACTCTGCGCGAGGGTGAGAATCGAATCATAGTAGTAAACTTGATCGTCGGCCGCCGACTTCTCCCATACGAGGCTATTCAGTCCGCGGCGGCGCAATTCATTTTCCGAGCGTTCGATCCGTCCAGCCAAAGCCGCAGTGCCGGCGGCGGGCGGACGAAAGCCACCCCAATTGAGGTGTGCACCAAGCAACGCGCCCTCGACCAAAAGCAGGACGACCAGTCCGAGGATGATAAGTTTGTCGACCGCGTTGCGCTCCATCTTGCATATATCGGAAGAAGCCTCCGGACACGTGACCTGGACCAAGGGCTGAACTTTCGCACTTGTACTTTCTCAGATAAAATCTAAGGCAGAGGGGTGGTTCCATGAAATCAAATTGTTTTGGTTTAGTGACCGCGGTGATCGCAGTTTCCGTTACCTGGCTTCCGCAAGCTCAAGCGCAAGCGCGCGGCGGCGGCGGTGGTGCAAGCGCGCCTGGCGGTAGTCACTTTTACGCCGAAGAAACTTTTTTCCCCGTTTATGTCTCCAAGAACGACGCCAATAACTCCGCCGGCGGCGCCGCCAGCAAAAATGTTCCGACTGAATCTGGCTTGGGACTCGATTTGCGCACTACACTCGGTTGGCAAATTAACAATTGGGTATTCGGACTGACCTTCAATTATTACAGCGTCGGCACCTCGCGCTCGGTGACCCCGGATTACGAAGGCAAAAAGACGAGCAATTCGCGCCAAGAATTCGGTCCCACGGTCGGCTATTTTCTCAACAGCTGGCGCTTTGCCCTGACGTATTTTCTCATAGCAAACAAGACGGTAACGGAAACCTACACCGACCCGGTCACGCTAGCGCCGAGTACCGATGAGACTTGGAAGAACACAGGCGGTACCGGCTTTCAGCTCG
>JAYWAE010000131.1:0-6103 GCA_043782715.1 Pseudobdellovibrionaceae bacterium
TCCCGAGGAAATCAATAACCTAAAAGCCGATGGCGCAGTCAAAGTCGTCGAAACGGTCGGCTCGCAAAAGACCGACTTGATGCTCCCGCTCTGCCCGAATGGATTTCGCAGCCGCGATCTCAAGGAAAATGCGGAGGCCGAAGACGCTGTCAAGCGCGGCGACGACAAGGCCCTCGACGAGCTGCTAAAAAGGCAGACTGAGCGAGCGAAAAACGAGTAATCGCTGTATCCAATACGTTATGGCGGTTTGCGCTGAGCCGGGTCTTTCCAACGCATTCGATCTGTAGTACGAACCCCTTCGTTTGATGCTATTCAATCAAAGGGGGAATTTCATGCGTGTATTCAAAAGTATCACTTTAGCCTTCGCCGGCGCCGTGACCAGTGTCGCACTCGCCGCTGCGCCCGTTCAACTCTCGGAACAAGTGACTCAGCTCAATCAGGAAATCGTGAGCATCTTGGCTCCGTTCCAAAATCAGTCCACCAAAGCTGAACTCCTGTTTTCGAAAATCAGAACCGACGCGAAACGTGCTCTACGGATGACGGTGAGCGGCCTGTACATGAAAGCCGGAGCCAAGACCACGTTGACGGTGAAGGCCGATGAGATTTCGTACAAATACGGCTTCGGCGGTCGCCGCCCAACCACGCGCGTGAAGGGTTCGGTAGCTGTCGATCTGACCAAACTGATGCCGGCCGCGGACCTGAACAGTCTGTTTGACAGCCTGGAGCAAATCATTCCGCAGTACGCGGCTGATTTCACCAAGCGTTATGGTCAGGCCGTTACGGTCGCTGCCAAGGTCAGCGACAAAGTCATCACCAAAGATGGCAATTACCAGTCACTGCGGTTGCACTTGGACGTGAATTTTGACCTGAGCAAACTGCCGGCCGACAAACCCGTCACGGACGTGATGATGAAGTCGATCCGCGCCGACATTTATTTGACCGCCGCCACTGGCGCCATAGTGAATGTGAAGGTTGTAAGCAATCCAAAATACAAAGCCTTCCAGGACGACCAACAGGGACTCAAAGACATCTTGGACAAATTGCTGAACAAAGATCCGGACCAGCTGAAATCGATCGAGAACATGTTCCGCCAAATCGACGACATGGTGAGCGGCGTTCTGAACTAGATTGATCGTCAGTTCCGCAGAATCCGAGCATGGGCTTAGGGCTGGGATGGCGGCCCTAAGAAACCACCAGCCTTCCTACACCGCGGTACTTTGGTCACCTTGTGGACTGCGAAGTGGAGTTCCTGTAATATTTAAGAATGAAGCGAGTGGTGGCGATTCTCATCTTATCGCACATCCTTGGAGGATGCGTTTCTACAGAAGCGCCCAAAACTCCTGAGCCTTTGCGCACGTTCTCCTCTGAAACCCTGTATTCGCCCGCAGAACGTCCGCAGTGCAAGTCGATGCTCGATTCCTATTGCAATGTGCTTTATTCACCCGACACGCAGGGCAATCTCGAAGTGAAGCGCACGCAGGACTCGATCAAGGTTTTGCAGGGCGAAACGCGCAATCAGTTTTCGCAAGTTTTCTTTCGGTACTCACAAGCGAAATTGCTCCGGCAAAAAAATCTGCCGCATGATTTTTATTCCGTGCTCAAACGCGGCTTCTACTTCGACAAGCTCAAGGTATTTCTCGAGCGTACGCCGCGTACGACGATGACACTCGATCAACGCTTAGCCAGCGAGCAGCTCGATTTTGAACTCGGCTACATCTGGTCGACGGCGTTTAACGAAACCATTCTGTCGCGCATGAATCAGAAATTCCCCGGCTTTCATAAACTGCCCGAGACTATGATTCCGGTCGAATTGCAGCTCGAACGCCGGCGCCAGCGCCGCGGGCTCGTTTCGGATATCTCCAAGGCCATTTGGCGCGGCGACCGCAACTGGGCCAACGTTGAAAACTCGTTCGTGCGCTTGCAAGACAGCTACCTGCGCATGATCGCGCGGCTCGATATTGCGCCTGAGACGCGCAAAGAATGGGCGAAACGGATTATGGAAGTGCAGCTGGTTTTACCCGGTGCCTTCCCCGCGATCTCGAATGAGGAGTGCTCGAGTACAACCGTCAACGCCTACTACTACACTTATTTGAACGTGCTCACGATTTGCGCCGGCGACTTCAATAGCGAGGACATCATTCAGACCCTGGCGCATGAGATGGGCCACGCGCTCGGAGTCGACCGTTCGCAATATCTGTTCGAGAGCACGTCCAAGTTTGGCAAAGAGCTTTCCTCACTGCGCACCAATGTATGTTCGCCCAAGACATTCTCTTGCCCGGCTTGGACGGCGTACAAAGATAATTTCGCGGAATCGCTGAAGTCGTTGGACGGCTTTAAGGCCGACCTGCCCGAGTTTCAGCGCTGCCTCAAACGGCGCGAGACTTTCAAAGAGTTCGCCACCGAAGACGCGGCCCGCTTCGCGCGCAATATCACCGCCGATCGAATTTCGGACCTGGCGTCGAGCGACCGCTTTTTGCGTATTACAAAGCCGGAACTCCCCACGCCAAACGGCAAATCGCAGCGCAATCCCAATTACATGAATCCGTGCAGCTACTACATGTGGAGTTTAGGCGAAGAGCCGATCGACGACGAGCTGACGACGATGATGTACTTCAGTGCCGAGTACAATTGCAGCACGCAAGAGGGGCCGGCGCGCATGAAGAATGCGATCGAAGTGGCCAAGGCGATGACCACGCAAGTCTTGCAGCGCACCCTAGTCATCGAGGGCGAGTATTCGGCCCGCAGTCTGCTGGAGACGGAAGGATTTTCGTCTCCGCCATTCGAACGCTTTGCCGACGTGATTGGCAGTTATGCGATGGCCGAGTTGCTAAAGGAGTATCCCAACTCCAACGACCGGCAGAACCACTTCCTTGCCTCGAGCTCGTGGCAGTGCCTAGCCCCGTCTTTGGCTAGTCACTTTCCAGAAGAGAGCTCGATCGAGAAGGAGTATATCTTTGACCCGCACCTAGAGGGCGACCAACGCCGCAAGGAGCTCTTCTCAGGGCCCCTGCGTGAGGCCATCGGCTGCCGCAAGGACTTCGAGTTCAAAGAGTGCACGCTCCCGTTCAAGCCTTAGGCACCCCGCGACAATGTCTCAAATTAGGATCAATTTGCGCAAATTCGCGAAATGAGAGAGAATGAGACGTTATCCTAGCAAGGGAGTTGGGTCATGGGTGAGTTTAGCATTACACATTGGCTGATCATTTTAGCGATCCTTCTGCTCTTTTTTGGTCCGAGCAAACTACCAGGTCTTGGATCTTCGCTGGGCAAAGCGATTCGCGGTTTTAAATCGGGCTTAAATGATGTCGATCCCACAGCCGACGCCGCGGCGCCGGCACGACCCGATCAACTCCACGCCAGCGCGTCCGCGCAACCGGCAAAAGTTTCCGAGTTACATAAAGAAAAAGAGCCGAAGGGCTAGAGAAGCCTCCTAGCCTTGCCGAAAAACGAAGAGTCCATCAAAATCGGATTCTATATGCACAAACTAATTGTACGTTTAAGTTTAGCGGCCTTCGGTCTCGGCACTCTTCTGCTCATCGCTTCGGTTTATACCTAAAGGCCCGCGGACGAAGTTCGTCCCCGTCAATCTAAGCCTACTTTTGTACCAGCAAACATCTTGTGCGCAGGGTTCTGAGTTTCGCGCCCATTCCCTCAGCCGACGGTAAGCCGGGTCGTACATTTTATCATGCAGGTAGTAGGCAAGGCGCTTTCCGACGAATTGATCCCGTTTGTCTTTTCGCATTTCAATCATGAGTTCATCAAAAAGCGTGTCGGCAATCGGCCGCTGGTTTTTCGGCCGAATGGCGTAGACGAGTTCACAGCCCATCGCCTGGGCCGCCTTTTGCAGTGTCACAAGCTTGATTTGCCCGGAATCCTCGGAAGCTTCGATTTTGATCCAGCTCCTAGGGGAAATCTCTGCGCGTTTGCCCGCCACAGAGGGCGACAGGTTCAAGGCCAAACGCATTCGACGTATCCAGCTAGATGATTTTGTACAATTTAAAAACCCCTTGAGCAGCTGATCCGCAGCTTGATGCTTAAACGACTGACGATTCCAGATATCTCGGGCGCTTTCTTCCATTTTTGCTCCTAGTTGTGATTTCCGTGCGCGATCGCATTTCCGTCCAAGTTTATAATCCCGTCGACGATGGCGGTCCCCTCCGGCATTCATGGTCCCTCCGCGTTCACGGTCCCTGCAGGCTCATCGAATGCGGAGGGGCCGACAAGCGATCCATCGAACGTGGAGACCTTCGGGGAAGGACGATGGTGCGCTGGTTCGGCCCCTTGCATTCGGGTTCATGACAATGCAAACCTAGGGCACGGTTGGGCGCGCGGTTAGCTGCAGATGAGTGGAAGTGTGAGACGGGTTCCGGAACGGGCACGAGGGAACCGAAGGGCGTGAATGCGGCGCAAGAGTTCGGGCATGTCAGTCGCTCCTGCAAGAGTATTGAGCAAGGGCGAAACTTTGCGTACGGTGCCGTCGCGGTGGATTTCTAAGCGTAACGAAATTAGGCCGTGACCGATTTTCAAACGGCGGCCGAACAATTCGGCCAAGCCGGAATCAAGGCTGTGCTCGACCTCGCCAGCCTCCAATGGGCCCACCCAAAACGGGCGTGGGTTGACGAACCAGCCGTGAATGATCAATCGTCCCTCGCGTGGGTCCATAGTGCCCCGTACTTCGCGTACACCGTGGGGAATTGCCGGATTAAACAAGGTCAGACGATTGAATTTGGGCGGGATCAATAGGCGTGGCGCGCGTAAGAAGGTTTCTCCGCCGCTGAACTTACGTGTCGCCCAGGGCGTGAGTGAGAATACGAATGCCAGCGGGCCGTGCGGCCGGTCGACATGCTCTTGCTGGCGGCAGCCGCTGATGTAACTGCTGAGCCACGGTGGCGAAATGTCGTGGCAACCCAGGTTCATCCGCCCCCACTTCACCAAGTGATTGTGAAAGCGCGCATACAGCTGCTGCGGAAAATAGTGAAACGCCGGCGTGCGCAGATGTGTGTATTCTCCCGGAACATGCCAGAAGTCCCAAACGAAGCGGCCTGAGTGAGCGATCAGTGGATCGCGAAACTGGCGTTCGAAATGGCGGCGCATCGCCTTAGCATGCGGAGAAAATCCGTCGATGGTTTGATAGGGTTGCGGCTTCACTGCGTCCACCGCAAGCCTGGTTTTTCAACCATGCGCGAAAACGCCTGCACCCAATCCGCACCGCCGTTCAAGGCCGGTACCATCTCGAGCGCTTCGCCGCCGGCTGCGAGAAACTGTTCGCGCAGGCGCAGCTGGATTTCTTCGAGTGTCTCTAAGCAGTCGGCGACGAATGAGGGGCAGCTGACCAGCACGCGCTTCACTCCCAGCCGGGCCATGTCCGCGATCACGATGTCGGTGTAGGGTTTGATCCACGGCCGGCGGCCAAGACGCGATTGAAATGCGATTGTGATTTTATCGGGCGCCAGCGGAATCCGTTCGCGTAACGCACGAGCCGTCGCATGGGCTTGGGCGCGGTAACAGCTGCGGTTGAGTACGGTCACCGAGTCGCAACAGGCGCCCGATTGCAGGCAATGCTGCGGGTGCAATTTAGTCACATGGTGCTCAGGCAAGCCATGAAAGCTGAGCAAGACTTGATCGGGTTTGAAATGTGCCGCTTGCTCCGCGATTCGCCGAGCTTGGATGGTGATGAATTCATCTTCGGCGTGAAAGTCTTCGAGCAAATGCAAGCGCGCTTTTGAACCCGCACGCGCGGCGGAGACGCGAATATGGTCAAACGCGGAGCGTGTCGAAGACTCGGCATACTGCGGGTACAGGGGAACGGCGAAGATTTCGTCGACGTTCCAATCGCGAAATGCCTCGGCCAGCGAGGGCTTGCCGTAGCGCATGCCCCAGCGCACGTCGAACTTTGGGGTGAGAGCGTGCCTTACGCCTTCAGCAAATTGGCGCGTGAATTCGACCAGCGGCGATCCGTTGGGCGTCCAAACCTGACGATACGCAGCTGCCGATTTTTCAGCGCGGAAAGGTGTGATCAGCCCGTGCACCAGCGGCCAGCGCAAGGCCCAGGGAATATCGACCACGTACGGATCCATTAAAAACTCGTTGAGGTAGCGCGCGA
>JAYWAE010000132.1:0-2299 GCA_043782715.1 Pseudobdellovibrionaceae bacterium
AAGTTGAGCGCCAGGGCCGGCTGCGTAAGAATGCTGTGGTTCACCAGTGTAAGCGCGATTTTGCCGGGCCCCATGCTGGCGGCGCCCGAGACCTGCGCATCATAGCGCGGATCCACGAGCAACGGTTCGTCGCCTGCGACTCCACTCCATGGATTGATTAAATACTGCACGGCCATAGGTTCAAAGACACCATTGAGCGCCGAAATCTGACGCTCAAATTTTATGTATCGCGGACTCGCCGCGGGATCGAAGGCAACGGACTCGAGCCATGCGAAACAGCCGTCGACGGTCGAAGTCGCCGTTTGCATGTAACCAGTCCCTTCGATGCGCCAGCTCTTTTGTCCAACCGACTGCGCCAAGGCTTGGTCCTGTAAGCAAATACTCACGCTGACTTTGCGTGAATCGGCCAAACTCCATTTACCTGAAGCCGCCTCACCGATGAGCGAGCCTTTGATGGCGCCACTGGCAACGGCCGTGTGACTGCCCTTGCCGTAGTCCCCGCTCTTCGAGCCACCGGGACATCCGGTCAACAGTGTCAGCGTGAATACGAGTGCCGCCGCCCTACTTGAAGTTGTTGTCATGATCGTGAACTCTCAAAGAGGGATCATTCTGGTCGCGGAAGGCTTTGTTACCGAAGTCGCGGAACGGATGAAATCCCAAAACCGGGAGATTGCGAACGCTGCCGTCCGTGCGTTCGATTTTGTCGAGACCAGGTGCGATGGTCGAGAGCACGTAGGGATCACCCCAACCCGTACGCTCACTGAGCTGACCATAGCTGCGCTTTAAGATATCGGTGATCAACACCGAGGTGCCGTCGATATTAAACGGTGCGAAGTTGTCGTTGAGCGACGCCATCAGGTGGTAAAAGAAACGCTCGCCGCGGAACTGCAAGAGCCAACGGTTGCGCTCGTCATTGCTATTGAGCATGGAGCCGTTAAACCCAGGATTGAAGATCACAAAGTAACGCTCTTGCCGCCACATCGGTTCGCGCTGAGGCTCGAAGCAAACATACTTGCCGGCCTTACTCTCATCACGCGAGCGCACCACGTAGCAGTGGCGGTACTCGTCGACACGAATGTTGATGTCGGCGTTTTCTACGGTCAACGTCGTACTCGAAGCCACGCCCACTTGATTGTCCGTCCACTCGCGCACGAAATTGATGTTGAAAGCTGACCAGGATTTGCTGGCCGAGACGTCCGCTCCCAATGACACAGGACCTTTGCCCACGGAAACACCACCCGAGGCAGCCACCGCAGCACTGTCGCCCATAGCATGGCCAAAATCGCTGCCATTGAATTCGCCTAGCGCGAAACTATTGGTCACCGTCAACGAAGTGGAGAATCCCGAAGAGTAGTTGGAATCGCCGACCTTATAAACGTGCAGTTTCTCCTCGACCAAGAAGTCGCGCAAAGGATCTCCGCAATCCGAAAGTCCACCCAGCAGTCCATAGTGGTCGACCGTACGCGCACAAAGCTTTGCCGCGAGAGCCGCGATATTTGGGTCGAGCGTGCACTTGGCCTGATGGGTTTTATCGGCCCAAAAGGTTTGGTTCAAACATTCCAGCAAGGTAAAAACTTGAGCAATCGAGGCGCCCGATTTTTCACCCAGCACGAATTGCGCGGCGTCTTCATCCGAGCCGATCAGGAGCGGCGTAAGCCCTAGCGACTTGCCGTAGCCCTTCCATCCCACAGCGCGACTGGCCTGCAACGTAAGAGCGGCCTCAGCGGCCTCGGCCTTGCGATCCGCTTGCAATTTCTGATGCAACTGGTGCAGGTCGGTCTGCAACAATTTGTTTTGCAAATCCTTGAGACGCGCGTCTTCAAAATTGCCATGGCTGACCACGATCGGGCACCCGCCTTGACGCATATTCATCGGGAAAATATAGGGCGGCGACATCAGGTCGTTGTTACGATCTAAGTCCACCGGCGAGTCCGGAGCCAGTTCAAAACCCGTGCAATACGGCCCGCTCACTTCCCCACCCGTGGGGCCTTGAAAGCGCAAGCGTGACTGATCGAGCGGGCGAATCTGCACCGCCAAATAGTTCAAGCGATCCATTAAGCTCAAATCTTTGAGCGCCAATTCAATTTCAGCCGCAGGCTGAGTTCCTGGATTGCAAATGGCTTTCTCGAACGTCGCCACGGGCTTGAGATTGCCCTGCTGATCCCGGTCGCCAACAGTGCCTGCGGCCGGCGAATTGCGGAACACCGCCACAGTCATCAACCACCAGCCTCCGCGCAAGTTCTCGGCAGGGGTCTGCAGACCCGTGCGCAGATCATCAAAGCGCAAAACACTGGCGTTC
>JAYWAE010000133.1:0-6073 GCA_043782715.1 Pseudobdellovibrionaceae bacterium
CGAGTACGAAGCCGAGATTGAAGGGCGCACGCTGGCCGACTTCGGCCGACCCTTGGGTGGCGGCGAGTTTCATCTCTTTCATTTCGGGACTGCCACCAACCTGTACGCTCAGTGTCTTGGGCTTGCCGTCGCGAATCACCTTCATGGCGACTTTGGCTCCTACGCTCGCGTTGGCTACGGATTTGCGCAAATCACGCACGGAGCTGATTTTGGAGTCACCAAAGCCAGTCACCAAATCATATGGTTTGACCCCCGCTTTTTCGGCGGGACTATGGGGCATCACGCGCAAAATCAAAGCGCCATCCGAGTTTTTGAGATTGAGCACGTTGGCGCTGTCTTCATCGATATCATTTTCACTCAAATCCACACCGATAAATCCACGTGCCACGCCGCCGTTTTTCTCCAACTGTGGAAGAATGCTCTTCACATTGTCGATCGGGATCACGAAGCCGATGCCTTGTGCCCGCGCATCGATGGCCGTATTGACGCCGATCACTTGGCCTTGCGTGTTGACCAGCGGCCCGCCCGAGTTGCCCGGGTTGATGCTGGCGTCGGTCTGCATGAAGGGGAAGAGATTGAGCTCATCGATCTCACGGCCAACGGCCGAGATGATCCCTTTGGTCATCGAATGGCCGTAACCGTAGGGATTTCCGAATGCCGCGACCCATTCGCCGACTTGCACTTCGCTGGACGATCCCAATTTGACGTAGGGGAGCTTCTTTTTCGCGTCGATTTTGATGAGGGCGATGTCGGTGCGTGCATCACGCCCGACTAATTTGGCGTCGTAACTGTCTTTGGGATTTTCAGAAATCTGCACTTTGATTACGTCGGCGCGGTCGATGACGTGGTTGTTGGTCACGATCAAGCCGTCTTCACGAATGATAAAGCCCGAGCCGAGCGACTGTTGCGGCGTCGCGGGGCCATATTGCTGCGGGCCCATAAATTGCTCAAAAAATTCCAGATATGGATCGCGTCCGGCCCCGCCCAAGCCATGCTGGCGCGGCAAATAGGTGGTGAACACGTTGACCACCGCAGGGTTCACGGCCTTCGCCAATTGCACGAACAAGTTGGCCGGCAAGGGTTCGCTGGGATTGACTTTAGGAATGGCCACCGGCTCGGCATTGGCAAGCGCAGTGAAAAACAAAAAACTCAATAAGAGGCGCATGCGGGGATCACTCCTTATTTGGTTTGGCTGACGGTAACGAACTTCATTTGCAAATCGCTCACGATGGAATCCAAAAACTGCTGTTCATCATTAGTCAAATTGCCCTTGGTCTTTTCTTTGAGCAGCTTCAACATATCGATATTGAAACGGGCTAGATCGAGGTCCTTCTCGAGCTGCCCAGTCTGCGGATTTTTCTCCAGACCGAGCGAGAGGACGGCGCTTGACGCCAGTGAAAGCAGCAGTGTCGAAAAATTAACCGGTAAATTTTGCGCGTCGGACATGGCGTTTCCTCCAATGGATACGGCACCAAATTTGAAGTTTGGCGGCGCTTTTGTCCAGCCCTTTGCAAAATTAAATTTTATTTATCCCAAGCCGGGTTTTTAGAGGGGAAAACGTCCCGCCAGGCGCAGGATGCGTGACTTGAGCGGAGGTTGCACCCTGAACATAGCCGTCTGGCGTTTGAGCCGGAGCGGGCTCACCATGCACATATGCGCGAAGGTCCACGGTTCCGGCCACGGGCGGGTTTGCGCGTAGGACTCCATGCGCATGAGGGCGTAGGCCAAATCTTCTGGGTTTTCCAAATGGCGGGCGGTTTCGCGGTCGAGCTTGCGGAAGTCGCTGCGGTCGAGCAAAAAGAAGTGCAAAATGCCGAGCCAAGGGCTGAGCCACCAAGCGGCCAGCGGCGGCGCCCAACCAAATACGAACGAAAAGCCGCGTTCGAGCCATTTGCCACTGCGAAAAATCAAATCGAGCCATGCCGCAATCCAATAGTTGAGCACGTTGTAGCCAGAACGGATCGAGAGCATTTGAAAAACCAAAACCGCTTTGAGTTGGCGGGAGGAGAGCAGGTTCAGTGCACCTTCGGTGACGAACAGTCGTGCCGACTTGCGCGATTTGGCATAGCAGAAAATCTGCGCGCTCGGTTGGTCGATCAAAAACACTTTCGGCGCCGGAATACTCAATTGCTCGCTCAGGGCATGAACGAGTTTTAATAATCCCCATGGGTCGAGCCCCAGCAAAGGAGTACTCACCAGCGGACGAAAGCGTAGAACCTGGTCATAGGTCAAAAGCAGGCCATTAATGCTGAGCGCAATGGGTACGACCCACAGCCAACTCTCGCGTTCGAACCACAGCCACGCCGGGATCAGCCATGCGGCGTTGAGCAAAGTCAGAAACAGTCCAATTCGCCACCTAGGGTTAAGCCACGCTTTCATTCAATCAGCCCTCGCCATTCCTAATATTCCTAGATTAAACTCTTATCTGAAACAAAGGACAAGATTTTCCAGCTGTGAGGTAGTGCGTGGATTTGAATTTGATGGCGCTCAACGAGACGATCAAAAAAGAGAGTCAGTTCGTCGAGAAAATGATGAAGGAAGTGTCCAAAGTCGTGGTCGGCCAGAAGGAGATGCTCGAAGGCATCTTGATGGGCTTGCTGACCGGCGGCCACGTGCTGCTCGAGGGCGTCCCCGGACTGGCGAAGACGCTCACGATCTCATCGGTGGCGAAGGCGATTTCACTTGGATTTCAGCGCGTGCAGTTCACGCCCGATCTGTTGCCGGCGGATCTCATCGGCACGATGGTTTTCAATCCCAAGACTGCCGAGTTCACGCCGCGCCGGGGCCCGATCTTCACCAATATCGTGCTAGCCGACGAGATCAACCGCGCACCCGCGAAAGTGCAGAGCGCGCTGCTCGAAGCCATGGCTGAAAAACAAGTCACCATCGGCGACACGACCTACATTTTGGAAAAACCATTTCTCGTCTTAGCCACCCAGAATCCGCTCGAGCAAGAGGGGACCTATCCGCTGCCTGAAGCGCAAATGGATCGCTTCATGTTCAAGTTGGTAGTGAATTATCCCAAGCGCTCGGAGGAGATGGAAATTCTCAACCGCATGGCCACCGACAAACAGACGCAAATCGATGTGGTGTGCAGCAAAGAAGATCTGCTGCGCGCGCGCGAGACGGCCGACATGATCTACGTCGACGAAAAAATCAAGAACTACATTGTGGAATTGGTGATGAGTACACGCGAACCGAAAGAGCATGGCCTGGCGCAGCTGGTTCCGATGATTCAGGTCGGCGCCTCTCCGCGTGCGACGATCAGCCTCACGCGCGCCGCCAAAGCTTCGGCCTTTATCCGCGCGCGTGGCTATGTCACCGCCGACGACGTCAAAGCGGTGGCCTACCACGTGCTGCGCCACCGGTTGATCCTGACCTATGAAGCCGAAGCCGAGAACATGACGACCGATGGTGTGGTGAAGGAGATCCTGAATCACGTCGAGGTTCCGTAGGAGTTAGAGTTGAGTTTACCGCCCGAGCTGCTCAAAAAGGTCAAACTCCTCGAGATTCAGACCCGCAAACGCGTGAACAATCTGTTTCTCGGTGAATACCACTCGGCCTTTAAAGGCCAGGGGATGACCTTCTCTGAATTTCGCGAATATGTGCCCGGCGACGACGTGCGCATGATTTCATGGCCGCTCTACGCCCGTACGGAAAAGCTTTATATCAAAAAGCACGACGAAGAACGTGAAATGACCGTGATCATTGCCGTCGACGTCAGCGGTTCGCAGGACTTCGGCAGCAAAGAGTACTTTAAGGGCGAGGTGGCGGCACACGTTGCGGCATTGCTGAGCTTCGCCGCCGCCGGCAACAAAGACTCGGTCGGCTTGATGCTGTTCTCGGACCAGGTTGAATTGTTCGTGCCGCCTAAAAAGGGTCGCGGGCAGTGCATGCGTATTTTGCGCGAACTTTATTATCACAAACCCATGTCACGCGGCACCGGCATCGGCCTGGCTCTCGATCACTTGCACGGCGCACTTAAGAAAAAGGCTCATATTTTTGTGATCAGCGACTTCCTCGATAAAAACTTCGAGCAGAGTTTGCGCCGCTTGAGCAAGAAGCACGACACGGCAGCCGTCATACTCGAAGATAAGTTGGAGGTCGAGATACCGGCCATGGGCCTAATCGACTTCGAGGATCCAGAAACGGGCGACTTCGTCACGGTGGACACGTCTTCACCGGTCTTCCGCAAAGAATACCAAAAGTACCTAGCCGGTCTCGCGGCTCAGCGACAGGTGGAATTGCGCCGCTCACAAGTCGACGTTATCGCGATACGCACCGACCAAGATTTGGTTACGCCGCTGCTCAACTTTTTTAAAAAACGGAGCCGGCGATGAGTGATGTGCCGGTTTGGAATTGCGAATTTTTTCCGCTCAAAGGCGATGGGACTGCCGCGCTCGATTCGTTGACCGTCGGAGCTCGTTTTGGGTGGAAGTGCCATGGCGACATCGCGGTGGCGTGGGATGGCCAAAAGCCTGTGGGGTTGGCATTCAAGGACAAAGAACAAGATTACACGCTCGCGATTCTAAAAACGGTGCGCCAAGATCCCAATGATGTGCAGTATGAAGTAACGGCTTACAAGCCGGGCGATCACAAACCTGAATTTATCCGCGTTTTGCAGGGGCAGGGAACGGCGGCCGAAATCGGCTTTGAAGCCGTCAAGCCGGCGTGGACCGTGAAATCGGTGCTCAACCCCAATCAGCCGCCGCAACCCTACGGAGCGCTCGGGCCGTGGAGCTTGGCTATACCACTTTGGTTTATGGTGACGGTTGCCCTTGTGCTGGCCGCGATTGCGTACATGATTTTTCGCGTGGTGCGCAAGTCCACGCAGCGCCGGCGCATGCTCGAGGAATTGGCCCGGCATCGGACCGCACTTTTACCGTTGCATCAGTTTTTCCGTGATGCGCGAAATTTGCGCCGCCGTTTGCAGCGCGCCAAAGAGATTGAAGAGCTCAAGAAAATCAGCGATGACCTCGATCGCGAGTTCCGCCTCTATATTTTGCGCCAATTTCAAATTCCTGCGCTCGATTGGACCAATCAAGATATTTTGCGCGACCTGCGCCGCCGCCATCGCAAAACGCATAGGGCTGCGAGCGAGCCACTCAAGCGCACTCTGCGTGAGTTAATGAAGCTCAAAGCCCGCGGTAGCGTGGACGCGAAAGACTTGGAGCAAATGTATACGATGAGCCTCGAAACGGCTGAAAAGCTCGAAGCGGCCCGTCTTGCGGGAGGCCGGCTGTGACCATTTGGGCCTCGCCTTGGGCGTTCGCACTTCTCGTACCCCTGTCCTTGCTCGCCGGGTGGATGTGGTACGCCCGCCGCCGGCGCACGGCCACGGTGCAGTTTTCGCATCTCGCCGGATTTTTGAAAGTACATCGCGGTTACCGGGCACAGCTGGCGTGGCTGCCCTTAGCGATAAAATTCGTCGCGCTGGTACTTGCGATCTGCGCGCTCGCACGCCCGCAACGGGCCGACACCAAAATCAAACGCAATGTCGAAGGCATCGACATCATGATTCTCTTCGATATCTCCGACAGCATGTTGATCGAAGATATGGATCCTGAGAACCGGATCGAGTCGGCCAAAGACACAATGGCCAAGTTCATCAAAGGCCGGGTCAGCGACCGCATCGGACTGATCGTTTTTTCGGGCGAAAGCTACACGCGCGTGCCGATGACCCTCGACTATCCTCTGCTTTTAAAAAACCTGAGCGAGGTCGAAACCGCACACAACATCAAAATGGGAACCGCCATCGGCGTGGCACTTGCCAATGGAGTTGCGCGCATCAAAGACTCCACGGCCAAAAGCCGGGTGATTATCTTGATGACGGACGGGGAGAACAACACCGGCACCATCGATCCCGAAACCGCACTCGCGATTGCCAAAGGCTACGGACTCAAAATTTATTCCATTGGTGTCGGCCGTGACGGCGACTCGCAGCTACCTGTAATCGTCGAGGACGTGTTCGGCCGTAAAGTGAAGCGCTACCGCCCAATCCACTCCTCCGTAAATGAGGAGTTGCTCAGCAAAATGGCAACTGAGACGGGCGGCAAGTTTTGGCGCGCCACCA
>JAYWAE010000134.1:0-6070 GCA_043782715.1 Pseudobdellovibrionaceae bacterium
CCATATTGATACGGCTCTTGTTGCGCCAGCTGAGCACGGTCACGTTGTGGCCGAGTTTCACCAGTCCGCGCGCAATCGGCCAAAGAAAACCGATCTCGCCCGCCGTTTGCGCAAGCGGAAACTTCGCCGTCACCAGGCAAATATTGAACGTCTTGGGTAGCGGGACGGGTTTGCGAAATATCATCAGCGTTTGACCGGAATATAAAATACTCCGTCTGTTGGATAGGGGCAAGCATCCGGTCCCATGAACAGGCGCGAGTCATTTGGCAGCAAATAGGTGCGGTACCATGTGAATGAGCCGTCGGGGAGAGTGGTTTCAGGCCGCGGGTCGACGTAGACGACGTCTTTCGCCTGGTAGGCACCACACTTCTTGGCTGATTTGGGTTGAGCGCGCAGCGAGGTGGTCACCGGAATGGTGAACTTCTTGTAGCGCGCTTCGATGTCCGTCGGCAGCGAAGCGATCCAATCCTGCAAGTTACGGGTGATGTCCTCGCCCTCTTTGGTGCCGAAGAACTGTTTTTCTCCGGGTGGCATTGCCGGGTACTCGCCATTGTGGATGATGGCCGAGTTCATTTTGCTGCCGGGAATGTCGTGAGCTTTGACGAACTGGTTCTTCATCAAGAAATCCAAATTGGCATACTTATCGTTTTTGTTGATGTCGTCGGCCTTCATATCGCCGTGGCAACCGATACAGTATTTGGAAATGAGCCCACTCTGAACTTTCGCGTAGAGTGCGGCACTGGCTGGATTTTCATTCATGACTCTGCGCCAAGCGAGCAGCTCGATGCGCGGGTCGGGGAGGTCGGCTTGCGGGTGCGTGCAGTCTTCGTGATAGCCGGCGCTGTCGCTGCGCGCGAGGCGCAGGACCGTGTTGTTCTTGCGGTCTTCCGCGATCCACAGCGAGCCGTCCGGCGCCTCGGTAAACGACACCGGCGCGCCTTGCGGACGCACACCCTTTACTTCATTCCAATGCGAGATCACTTCCGTGTAGGCGGCATGCTGGAACATACCTTCGCGCGGCGCGAAGGATTTGCGAATGGCACAGCCACTCGGTTGATCGAAGCTGTACGTGGCTTTCGCTAGTTCCGCAGGATCACGCGTGACCACGGGGCGGCCTTTGCCATCGACCGGGTAAGCGACCAGGCGGTGGCCGGTCGGCTGGTAACCGTGCCAGGTCATGAGCAGCTTGCCTTTGAGCGAGGGAAACATTTGCCCGCGATAATAATCGGCGTGCAACGGCGCCGCGTGCGGCGGGATCAGAGCGTGCGGCGGGTGATAGTTGCCCGTGCCATCGGACTGGTCGATGGCGTCGATCTCGCCGGCGGTGAGTTTGCACTTCAGTGGCGTGGTGAACTTTTGCGCCATCGGCGAATTTTGATTCTCCGGATACAGCCATTCCGGCGAGGTCGCGAAATTGTCATAGCAATAGGGCCAGCCAAAGTTGAGGGCTTGCAGATCGCGCGGATGCTCGGGCCCTTCGGGCGTCATCTTCGCGGCATCGCCGATGACGTTGATCACGTTTATTTCTTCATACGGCTCTTCAAGCTCGGAGAAGTCGCGGCCGTTTTCGCCCTGAATGACCGTGCCCGATTCGTGAATGACGAGGGCCATCGAGTTGCGCAAACCCACCGCGGCCTGCACGTAGTTGAAAATTCCCTGCGGTGGAATATCCGCGAGACGTGAACCTGGGATTTGAAAGAGGCCCGCAAAGCCCTTCATGTCCGTTTCCGGGCAGCGCGAATCGAACTCCGGTTTGTTGTAGCAATGGTCACTCGGAGCACCTGAGTTGATCAAGATGTCATGCGAGACGGGATCAAAAGCGAATTGCATCAGCGGATGCATGTAACCCTTGTCGCGGTCGGGATAGCGAAACACCAGTTGCCAATCGGTGATCTGGCCCTTGAGGTAATGGAAGCGCGAGATTTGGTGCGTTTCGCCGATATAATAGTAGCCGTCGGAACCGAGGCGGAAACCATGCGGCATATTGAGATGGGTTTTGATTGCCGTCACGTCGTAGAGGCCACCCGTTGTGTGCAAGAGGTAGATCACACCGTTGTTCGGCGCCCAGCCACCCATGTCCACCAACAGCATGTCTTGCGTGCCAGGGACGGAAAGCATCGTACGCAGCATTTTGAACTCTTGGTGTTTGGGGATCACCATGCCAAGGCAGGTGCCCGGCATCGTTTCAACCATCAGCCGCGGAAAACCGTCACAGGACCGGTCCGCGGGATCGTACGCATAGCCGCTAGCATCGACCACCATTTTTGCGGCGGGCCCGCGGTCCGCGGTCTGTACGGGACCGGTACAGCCGGTCAAAATAAAAGCGGCCGTTAGAGCAAGTCTCATGTATTTCATATTTATATTTTGGCTCTGATAAACAGGCCCGGCAATAAATTTGATATCCGATATTAGGTATCGGACATCAGTCCCCACTCCCCGTGGCTTCTTGACTATGTCTCTCAAAAGGTGCGAGTTCAGCAAAACATGCCTGGGAACAAAAGAGTTGGAAATGGGAAGGCGTATGCTAGAGAGAGGGCCTCGATTGCTGGATTCGCACCTTTTGAAAGCCATAGTACATTGGGCGCGATGGTCGTTCGATCTTTTTGGGCCTGGACGTCGAGGTGCAGGCCGCGTTCTATCTCAATTCGCATTAGTTACGAGATCGAAGTATTTTGCGAACCCATTCCCACATAAATACGCGACAGTGAATTGGCCGTCGAACCGGGTGTTACAGTCGGCGCCCACACTCCCGGCAAAATCATTTTACGTCCGTGTTCCGCACCTAAATGCGTGGCCAACAAAAAGCGCCACGAATCCGGACGCAATGGTTCCAGCCACAACGCCTCCGAACTGCGAATGCAGCCGCTAAACGAGTGATAGTCGAAATTTGGGTGGAAGTGGATGCGCTCCGCCGCTTCTTGAATCGTGATCCAGCCGCGTTTGCGCCGCGCCGCTGTCCAGTCCCCCCAACCACCGAGAACATGCACTTGGCGGGACAAGTCTTCGGCGCAAAATCGCGCTAGGCGCTGCAAACCTAAATCAGGGTTGGCCCATTCACTGACCGGCGCGGGCACAACCACACCTGAGTTGAGATGCGCCGCCGCCACGGGTGGAGTCTCCAGTGGCACGAGCGAAACTTTGCGTCCGAGGCGCACCTCGGCGCGCGTGCGCTGGCGTTCACTAAACACCGTCACCGCTTGGGCCGACCGGTGCCACAGAAAAGAAGCACTGCCAGCCTCAATATCGTCTTCGTCAAAGAGCGTCGACACGCGCTGAATATGCGGAAGAGCCTTGAGCATGCCCATGAGATACGGCCAAACGGTGAGCGAGGGCCACAGCCGGCTGGGCGCCAGTGCGAATGTCTGAATCACCTGCGGTTGCCAGCTCAAAAGCAGGCGTGAGAGCGGCAATATCTGATCCGCGCGCCAAGAATTTACAGGGCGGGTGAGCGTCAAGCGCGGATGTGTAAGCGTCAGGCCTTCGAGGGGTGAAGCCACCAGCACTTCATGTTGGCTCTCGGCCAGCGACAAAATAATTTGCCAAATCAGCGCGCCCTTCCAGCTTCCGTCCTCGGGTGCGCGGTCGGTGAAAACGAGAACGCGCCCCATGGTCAGAGCACGGCGACGATTTGGTCGAGAAATTTCGAATTGGCTTCGGGGAGTTCGAGCTGACCGAGCTCTTTGGTGGTCACCCACTTGAGATCGAGGTGCTGTTGCGTCTTGATCTGGCCCTTCCAGTACTTCACTTCGAAAAATAAAAACAAAATGCCAGTTTTGCCGTAAGTGTGCGAGGCGGCGAATTTAAGCGGGCCGATTTCGGCTTCGATCCCGAGTTCTTCTTTCAGTTCACGCGCTAGCGCTTCTTCCGGCGATTCGCCGAGTTCGATTTTTCCGCCTGGGAATTCCCAAGTGCCGGCGAGTGAAGCGCCTTGCGGCCTTTGCCCGACCAGCACCTTGCCCTGCCGGCGCATCAGCCCCGCGACCACCGGTATCCAGGTGGCGCGCTTTTTTACCAGGGTCTTTGTTGCTGCCATTTTGCCACTTTCCTAAAAAACAACGGTCCTTCAAAAACTAGGGCCGAATAGACTTGCACCAGGTCGGCGCCGAGCTCGAGCCGTTCGCGCACGTCCTCCGAACTCATCACGCCGCCCACGGACACGATCAGCTTGCCACTCCGTTTTGGCCCAAGCAAGCGCATGGTTTTTTGCAAAAAATCTTTCGACAGCCCGGCCAGCGGCCTTCCCGAAACGCCACCTTCTTTGGGAAAGTTCAAACCCTCACGTAAGCCTTGCGACGTATTGGTCAACACCCAGCCATCAATGCCCAGTTCAGACGAGATCGCGAGCACGCGCTCCAGTTCGCCGTCTTCCAAATCGGGACTGAGTTTGAGCATTATGGGGTCATGTTGATTCGGTCTCGCCGCCATGATCGGCGCGAGAAATTCCCGCAGCCGTTCGGGTTGGAGCAGCTCGCGCAAGCCCTTGGTGTTCGGACTCGAAATATTGACGACGAATCCGTCTACCAACCCATGCAACTGGCCGATGAGGTGGACGTAGTCGGTGTGCGCTTTTTCGAGAGGAGTGGTGGCGTTCTTACCGATATTGGCGAAGACCGGAGTGGCAAAGGGGCGTTTCAAACCCGTCAGGCGTTTGCGCACGCGCTCCACGCCCTGGGAGGGAAAGCCCATTCTGTTCCACAGCGCTGCGTGTGAAACATCGCGCGCCATCACAGGTGGCGTGTTGCCGGGTTGGGGCATCGGCGTGACCGTCCCGATTTCCATAAAGCCGGAGCCGAGTGCCCACCAGGCGCGGATATTTTCTGCATTCTTGTCGACACCACCGGCGATGCCAAGGCGGTTGGGGAAATGCAAATCGCGCCAAGTGAAGCGGCCCCATTCGGGCGGTTTTTTGGGCGCGAGCAGAGTTAAACTATTGAGGACAGTCGGACTGATCTTATGCGCGATCGAAGCGGGGAGCCATAGCCAGGGCTTTACGCCCATCACCAGGCCTGGCCTCTCAGCTTCATGGCGCGCTCTAAGCGCAGAAGCGAAGTCGCCATGGCGGCCGTGCGCAGATTCACTTTCTGCGTGTCCGCCATCACCCAAACTTTGTCGAAGGACTTGTAGATGACCTCACGCAGTTTGTTGCGCACTTCATCTTCGGTCCAGAAAAGCCACGAGATATCTTGCACCCATTCAAAGTAGCTGACGACGACGCCGCCGCCGTTGGCGAGGATGTCGGGCACGACCATGATACCTTTGCTATCGAGAATTTCATCGGCCTCACGCGTGGTCGGGCCGTTGGCACCTTCGACGATGACTTTGGCTTTGACGTTCTTGGCGTTGCCTTGGTGGATGACGCCTTCAAGCGCGCAAGGAGCGAGAACTTCCACGTCGAGCGTCAGCAGGTCTTCGTTGCTGATCGCTTTGGCGTCGGGGAAGTCTTTGATGACTTTCTTTTCTTTCACGTAGCGTGAGAGTTCGGCGATGTTGATGCCGCGCTCATTGAACAGCGCGCCCGAGACATCGCTGACCGCCAAGACACGTGCACCTTTGGCGTAACCTTCGATGGCGGCGAACATGCCGACTTTACCGAAGCCTTGAATGGCCAGAGTCGAATCGCTCAAACGTTTGTTCAATTTCTCCAGAGCCTTTTCAGTGGCGTAAATCACGCCCAAGCCGGTGGCGGCTTCGCGGCCGAGCGAGCCGCCGATTTCAATCGGTTTGCCGGTTACGACGCCGGTTTGGCTGAAGCCTGATTCGAGCGAGTAGGTGTCGAGCATCCACGCCATCGTCTGCGAGTCCGTGCCGACGTCGGGCGCAGGGATGTCTTTGTCCGGGCCGATGAATGGGGAGATCTCGGAAGTGAACCGGCGCGTGAGGCTCTCCAACTCCGATTTCGAAAGTTTGTTCGGATCCACTTGCACGCCGCCTTTGGCGCCGCCGAGTGGAAGGTTCATCAGCGAATTTTTAAACGTCATCAAGGCCGCGAGCGCCGCGACTTCAGAAAGATCCACTTGATGGTGATAGCGAATGCCGCCTTTGAAGGGCCCAAGGGTTTGGTTGTGCTGCA
>JAYWAE010000135.1:0-6066 GCA_043782715.1 Pseudobdellovibrionaceae bacterium
CAGCGGGACTCATGGCAAAGGATCGCGTGCTACGCATTGGCCGCGATGAGGTCAAAGCCTGGAACGACGTGCTTGCTCACGTAAAAACCTACAAAGCCGAAACCGATGGACTCGACTTCACGATCGTGCGCGGAGGCGAAGAGAAAGTCTTCAAGATCAAACCCGAAATGACTGCACTGATGAGCAGCAAGGGCCAAGAGGAACATCGCTTCACCATCGGCATCATCTCTGGCTTTTTCCCGGCCAGCCCTGACACGGTTTTCTACCGGCTCAGCAATCCGTTGGCCATGGTTCAACATGGCTTTCAGGAGACGATGTACTGGACGGAATTCGTGGTCATGAGCTTGGTGCGCCTGATCCAAGGCGAAGTTTCGCCCAAGAATATCGGCGGCGTGATCACCATTGGACGCGTGGCCGCGCATTCATTTGCAGCCGGGCTTTCGACGTTCATGCGCATGATGGGATTGATCTCAATCAATCTCTTCTTGCTCAATTTGCTGCCGATTCCAATTCTCGATGGCGGGCACTTGGTGTTTTACACCATTGAAGGCCTGCGCGGGACTCCGCTGAGCATGCGTAAAATGGAAATCGCACAGCAAGTGGGATTGATGCTGCTCATGCTGCTGATGGCATTTGCCTTCTTCAACGACATCAGCAATTTCTTCGTCGCCCGGATGTAAAATGCTTCTACTTGCTGTCGACACCAGCGGCCCTACCGGTTCACTCGCACTGGCCGCGGTCGACGGCGGCAAAGTGCTCAAGCTCCATGAATCGTCTTGGATCAAAAAGGCCATGCACAGTGAAGTCGCGACCGTTCGGCTGCAGGAATTGCTGAAGGGCTCGGGTGCGACTTTTCGTTCGCTCACACATTTGGCGGTCAACTGCGGGCCGGGTTCATTCACCGGCTTGCGGGTCGGAATCAACATGGTCAAATCGCTGGCCTATGCCCTTGCGCTGCCTGTGGCACCGCTCAATACACTCGAGACCCTGGCCTTTAGGGAAGGGTTGCCCGGCGAGCGGATCTTCGTCGCACTCAGGGCCGTGCAAAATTTCTTTTACTGCGCGGCCTATACCAAAGGCGAGACGGGAATGGCGTGCATACTCGAACCTCGCTCAGCGCTCGAGGAAGAACTCGAGAAATTGGCGCAAGGATTGGATAAAGTTCGCATTGAAGGCCGCACGCTCGCATTTGATCCCCTGACCTCGGCGAACGTCCTGTTGCCGTTACTAACTCAACTCACACCACCGCGTCCGTATTTGAACTGGAAACAGATTGAGCCTCTTTATATTCGCGGATCCGAAGCCGAAGAGAAGTTGAAGAAGAAAGGCCTTCTTCTCTAGAGTTAGGATTTTTAAGTTGAGTGCCAATCTGATCAAACCTGATTTCTCACCCTTGCGCGGCCGAGTGGCGCCGGGCTCCACCATCATCGCCGTCGGCGGCGGTAAGGGCGGAGTGGGCAAATCGTTTGTCAGTTCCAGCATTTGCATCTTCCTGGCGCAACTCGGCTTTGAAACGCTGGCCATCGATCTCGATCTCGGCGGCGCCAATCTGCACACCAGCTTGGGTTTGCCGCTCAAAGACCGCGGTATCAACGAGTTCGTGCTCGATTCCAAAATCGAGTTCACTGACATCATGCAAGAAACTCACTGGCCTAAATTGAAGCTGATTAGCGGCTCGAGTGAAACGCTCGACGTCGCCAACGTGGATGAGACTCAACGCTCGCGCATCATGTCTTCGATCTATCATCACAAGTGCGACTTCACCGTCCTCGACCTCAGCGCCGGCACGCATCTGTCGACGCTCGATTTTTTCTTGATGGCGCAACACAAGGTGGTGGTGTTCACTCCCGAGCCCTCGAGCATTGAGAATGCTTACCGCTTTCTCAAAGCGAGCTTCTTCCGCAAACTTCGCCGTTACGAGCATCAACTGCAGCTGAAGGAGCAAATCGACGACTTGCTCGGCAATCGCGCCAGCCATGGGATTAAAAGTCCGGCGGATCTGCTGCGCGTGCTGGTTAAGCGTGAACCCGTGCTCGGGCTCAAGCTGAAAAATGTGCTCAGCGAAATGGGTTTTGAAATCGTCCTCAATCAGGCACGTACACGCCAAGAGGTCGACATGGGCATGGCCCTGCAGAGTGTGTGCAACAAATATTTCGGCTTTCCCTGTGAGTTCCTTGGCGGGCTCGAGTACGATAATGCGGTATGGCAGTCGCTGCGCCAGAAGCATCATCTTTTAATGGCGAATCGCCAAAGTCACCTGTACGCTCAATTAATGTCCATGGCGCGGAAAATCGCCAAGCCAAAAGCTTCCCGTTCCGCGGCCTAGAGTTGGGAGTCCGCCCGGAGGCGTCCTGCAAGAAATATTCTTATGAGTGAACGATACGACGGCCAAACTTTCTACGAGTTGCTCGAAGTGACACCGCAAGCGGGTCCGAGCGAAATTTATGCGGCCTACCAGCGCGCGCGCGCCACCTATTCGCCATCGAGCCCCGCTCTATACAGCATGTTTACTCCGGCCGAGGCGCAAGAGCTGATGGCGCTGATCGAAGAGGCCTATCAAACACTCTCGCACCAAGCGCGCCGCTTTGAGTATGACGTCAAACTGGGATTGGCCCAACCCAAAGCAACGCGCACCTCCGAAGTACCAATACCTCTGAAGTCGACGGCTTCAGCAAGCGCGCATGCGCGTGCGGTGGAGGATCGCTGGGTCGGTCCCGTCAAAGTGGTGCAGAAATCCAAAGACGAATTGCCGAAGGGGTTTGCGCGCACCAAGTTCAGCGTTTTTGAAGTCAAACCGGATATCGAAGCGGAAATCCGCGCCGTCAGCGAGTGCGACGGTTTGTTTTTGCAAAAGGTCCGCCTCTACAAAGGTGTGACGCTGGATCAGATGAGCGAAGAGATCCGCGTAATCAAATCAACGCTGGTCGCACTTGAAGCCAACGACCTCGAAGCTTTGCCCGTCGCCGTTTTCGTACGCGGCTTCGTCACCCAGATGGCGCGGGTGTTGAATCTCGATGAACGCAAAACCGTCGACGCCTACATGGCGTACTTCAAAGCCCGAAAAGTTGGCCGGTAATCAGATTCACCAGCTCGAAGTCCCCGAAGCGATGGCCGGTCAACGGCTGGATCGCTTTCTCGCGACTCTGTCCTTTATCCCGTCGCGCTCACGCGCCGTGGACCTGATTAAAAAAAATCTGGTCACGCTGAACGGCAAACCGCTCAAGGCGTCCTACAAAGTGCAAGCCCGCGATGAAGTGCGCATCGAAATCCCGCCACCCGAACCGGGTGGCTTGCAGCCGCTCAACGCTCCGCTTGACGTGTTGTACGAAGACGACGACCTCATGGTGATCAACAAGCGCTCGGGTTTGGTCGTACATCCGGCCGCAGGACACGCACAGGACACGCTGGTGAACGTTCTTCTGCATCACGCCGGCCAGCTCTCGATGGGCTTTGGTGAAAACCGGCCAGGCATTGTGCACCGGCTCGACCGTGATACGAGTGGCATTTTGGTGGTGGCCAAGAATGATCGCGCCCATCATCGTTTGGCGGAGCAGTTCCGCGCCAAGACCGCGCACCGGATCTACTGGGCCGTAGTTAGCGGCGTTCCTCCCACGCGTGAGAAAACCCTACGCTCCCATCTTGCACGCCATCCTACAGATCGCAAACGTTACGCATCGAACCCAAAAGGTGAGGGCAAGATCGCGGTTACCCACTACAAGGTCTTGCAAACTGTCGCCTCCGGATTGAGCTGGATCCAATGCAAACTCGAAACAGGGC
The DNA here is from genome assembly GCA_043782715.1 of Pseudobdellovibrionaceae bacterium. Lineage (GTDB taxonomy): Bacteria > Bdellovibrionota > Bdellovibrionia > Bdellovibrionales > UBA1609 > JALHOQ01. The sequence goes on from JAYWAE010000135.1 coordinate 3,778, forward strand.
GCACGCATCAAATCCGCGTGCATCTCTCCGAGGCCGGTTTTCCCATTCTCGGAGATGTGATCTACGGGGCGCGCTCACGCAAGCGCGACTTCCCGCGCCTGGCCTTGCACGCCTGTGAGCTTGGGTTTATTCATCCCGTGACGCAAGAGTCGATGTTTTTTCGCGCGGGCTGGCCGGATGACTTGCGTCTATCTGTAAGGGCACTGGGGTTTTCCGATGTTTGAAAAAATGCAGGCGGGCGGCAATTTCTTTGGTTACACCTTAACGCGCGGGCCACATTTCTTTTTTTTCGGTTCACGGCGCGTGACCCAAGACGATTTGATCACGCTTTTTCCGCAATACGAATTCTGTTTTCTCAAACAGGTGCATGGCCAAACGGTCGCCGAGGCCCGCACTTTCATCGACAATGAAGCCGATGCGCATTTCACCAAGAAGCCGGGTCTCGCCTTGGTGGTGCAATCCGCCGACTGCATTCCCATTCTGCTGGCGGGTGAAGGGGGAGTTTGCGCCATCCACGCCGGGTGGCGCGGTGTCGCCGCGAATATCGTCGGAGCCGCGGCCGCGGCACTGCCTGCTGAATTTAAAATTTCGTTTGCCGCCGTCGGACCGCACATCGGGTTCAACAGTTTCGAAGTCGGTGGTGATGTGCGCGATCAACTGGCCCGCTCCTGCAAGAGCGGCGACGGAATGTGCCGGCCTGGGGCGCCTGGAAAATTCTATTTCGATCTCAAGTCCGCGGCCAATGCCCAATTGGCCGCTGCATTCCCCGGCGTCACGCTTGGCGAGCGCGGCGACGACACGTTCACCAGTGCCGCCTTTCATTCGTTTCGCCGCGACCATGAGAGTGCGGGCAGGCAATTTAGTTTTGTCGTGATCAATTCCCCGCGTCGTGCTTGAATTAGGCGTGATCAAGCAACGCCGTCAGTGGATATATCTGGGCATTCCTCTCGCAATCGCACTAGCCGGCGGTATTGTCGCATCCGTTCCGCCGTGGCGTGAAAAGGTGCAAGGCTACGTCGCCACTCAAGGCCGCGAAGTTTTGGCCACGGCCGAAGGCGACGTGCTCAATGATGGAACTTCAGTAAGAGTGATCAAGTACCGTGGCCACGATGGAATTTTCGTCGAGATATTAAAGACCGATGAAAAAGGTGTCAGCAAATCGGTCGACAAAATTCTCCTGCCCGATAAACACGACGGTCTGTTCAATTACGAAGGCCATATCACCCGGCTCGCAATCGCCGACATCGACGGCGATGGAAAAATGGAGCTTTTGGCCCCCTCCTTCGACAATCAATTGGTTCCGCATCTCAATGTTTTCCGCTACAATCCCGCCATTGGACGTTTTGAGCCTTACCAACCAGGTAAATGATTCCATTGCGGCCAATATTGCACCGTGTTATATAAGGAAGCGGCCGTTTTATATATTCGGATAGCCGCTCTAGCGAAATGGAGCTTTATGACGTCATCTCAAATAGTTAGCCTGTTTAGCCTGGCTTCTATACTGACCTTCTCCGCCTGCAACGGCGGCGGCGGCAGCGCGTTCACCGGCGGACGGGAAATGTGCGCAAAAGTCTCCCCAATCGCCCCGGACCGGGCCTTGACCAAAGATCAAGCCGAGCTCAGCTTAGATCCCGCAGCTAAACAACTCCCCCCCGGCGTCTATTCCTACAAAGGCGCCACGCTTTATTACGTCGATAAAGCGACCGGAGTCCACGTGCAGATGAGTGATGTGCAACAAGGGGTGGCGTCCAGCTTCAAGGCGATGGTCGATTGCTACCGTGGAGCCTACCCAGGAATGAGCGGCATCAACGTGCAAGCTCAAGGCATCAGCGAAATGCGCGTCGAAGCCGACGGCAAAATTCCGCTCATGCAAAAATACAATTTCAATTTTAAGACGGCTCAGGGAGTTGTCGTACCGGAATTCTCAAAATCAGGCGACCCCGTCGCCGGTGCTCCGAAAGATGTCTTCGACGATCCGAACAATCCTTCGCGCGGACTGCCCTTGCACTTTGTAAAGACCAGCCCAACAGGCCCGACGCAGTTCGAGCTGCGCACGAGCGGAGTGACGGCCACCAATGGCGGCAGTTATGACTTGGTGATCCGCTTGGAGAGGGCGGACTTGCCGCCGGTACCGGCGCCGAACTTAGAGTCGGATCGGCGCTGAGGCCGGGCTGGTTAGGGTTAAAGTTAGAGTACAGTTTGAGTGGGAGTTTAAGGCGGAAATTATTTGCGGGATTTTTCGCGTTCTGTCTTGCTGATTTTGTATAGTATGGCACCGATTTGGCCGAC
>JAYWAE010000136.1:0-2294 GCA_043782715.1 Pseudobdellovibrionaceae bacterium
GAATGAACGCGCTCAAACCTGGCTCACATATTCATCTCATCGGCATCTGCGGCACGGCGATGGCTTCGCTCGCGGGAATTCTCAAAGACCTCGGCTTCAAAGTCAGCGGCAGTGATCAAAACGTGTATCCGCCGATGTCGACCCAATTGGAAAAACTGGGAATTCCGATCCAAGCTGGATTTAAAAAAGAAAATCTCACGCCGCGCCCGGATTTGGTGATCGTCGGCAATGTGGTGTCGCGCAACAACCCCGAGGCCGACGCCCTGCTTGCCACTGATATCCCGTACACCAGTTTACCCAAAGCGCTGGGCGAGTTCGTGATCGCGGGCCGGCAAAGTTTAGTGGTCGCAGGCACGCACGGTAAAACCACGACCACTTCCATTTTGTCTTGGGTCACCGACGGCGTGGGACTCGACGCCGGCTTTTTGATCGGCGGAATTCCGCTCAATTACGGCCAGTCATTCCGTGCCCCCAAGGGGAATTATTTCGTAATTGAAGGCGATGAGTATGACACCGCGTTTTTCGACAAAGTGCCGAAGTTCATTCACTATAAACCTCGCCACGTGATTTTGACTTCCGTCGAGTTTGACCACGCCGACATTTATCGCGACTTGGATCACGTCAAGCAGGCCTTCAGCCAATTGCTCGAGCTGATCCCGGCGGACGGAACTCTGATCTACAACGCCGACGACGCGAATATTCTCGACATCCTGCCGGCGTGCAAAGCCAAGCGGCAGTTCGGCTACGGCGTCCACAATGGCGAATATCACATGAGCGAGCGGGCGGTCATCGAAGGCCGCAATCAGTTCACTGTGATCAAAGGCAAAGAGCGGACTGCGGATTTGGCTTTGAAGATTTTCGGCGAGCACAATTCGCTCAACGCACTTTCCGTCTTCGCGCTGGCCGATGCTCTCGGTTGGCCTCGCAATAAGGTTTTGCAAGCGCTGGCCGATTTCAAAGGCGTCAAACGCCGGCAAGAGATTCTTGGTGAAGTGAAGGGGATCACGGTGGTGGAAGACTTCGCCCACCATCCCACCGCCGTCGATCTCACTCTGCGCTGCATGCGCGAGCGCTTTCCCGACTCGCGTATCATCGGCGTCTTCGAGCCGCGTTCGGCGACCTCGCGGCGCAAAGTTTTTCAACAGGAGTACGCGCGGGCTTTTCAAAATGCCGACATGATCTACATCTCCCAGCCCTACGACCAGAGTAAAATCAGTGAAGGCGACCGGTTCTCCACCGACCAGTTGATCCAGGACCTTCGTAGCAAAGGCAAGATCGCCGAGAGCGGCCCGGGCGCGGACAGCCTTTTGCGCAAGATGGTGCCGGCACTTAAGCCCAAGGACGTGATCTTGATCATGAGCAATGGCGGGTTTGAAGGCATCTATCAAAAACTACTCACGCAATTGAATACCTAGACCTCCAATCCCTCTCTTTATATTCCGAAGAGAGAATCATGCTATCCATCAAGGCCACCGCACAAACACCGACGTTGCAACCGATTCTCGATCTCCTGGATTCCGTGATCCTCGGCAAGCCCGAACAGGTTCGCCTGTCTCTGGCTTGCGTGCTGGCGCGCGGCCATCTGCTAGTGGAAGACGTACCCGGAGTCGGCAAGACGACGCTGGTGAAGACGCTCGCCAAAGTTCTCGGCCTTGAAACCAAGCGCGTGCAGTTCACCAACGATTTGCTGCCGGCCGATATTCTCGGCACCGCCATCTTCGACAACAACACGCATAGCTTCCGCTTTCATCCCGGACCGATTTTCACTCACGTCCTGATCGCCGACGAACTCAACCGCGGAACTCCGCGCACGCAGAGTGCGTTTATGCAGGCAATGGAAGAGCGTCGCGTTTCGATGGATGGCGTGACGCGCGAATTGCCCAATCCGTTCTTCGTCGTGGCGACACAAAACCCACGCGAGCAAGTTGGAACCTATCCGCTGCCGGAGTCGCAGCTCGACCGTTTTCTCATGCGCATTCACATGGGTTTTCCGGCGCCAGCTTTCGAATTGGAACTGCTCAAGAATCAGCGCAAAAAGGAAGAAGACATTCCGATTTTCCTCGAGCAGGAACAGCTGCTCGCCTTGCAAAATGCCTGTGAGCAGGTCCACTGTTCCGACGCGATCTTGCGTTACGTTCAGCGCATTCTCATGCATAGCCGCAATATCCGGCCCGATTTCAGCGGTCTCTCGCCGCGCTCTGGACTGGCCATGCTTTCGGTCGCGCGGGCTTGGGCGTTTTTGGCGGGTCGCGATTTTGTTTTGCCGGAAGACGTGCAAGCGACAGGTCCGTGGG
>JAYWAE010000137.1:0-6051 GCA_043782715.1 Pseudobdellovibrionaceae bacterium
AATTGCTGTCGAGGTTGTTTTATTGAAATGAAAATATTCGCAAAACTCCGTGGTGCCCAAATGGCGATCGTTCATCGTTCCGATGCGCCGCCTGCGCAGACATGACAAAATGCCAGTAATCTAGTTCAGCGAAAGCTTCGCCACTAAATCGTGACCAACCCACCAAACCGGAATGCGCGGGTTTTTACCCTCGTAGAACATCGCCTTGCCGCAGGCGCGGAAAACTGTCTCGCTCAATGTCGCGACCAGAAGCTGGCGCTCGTCTTTGTGCATCGACAGGATGCGATCTGAAGTCGTGCGCATCAGTTCCATTTGTTCAGGCCCATTGTGTTGCGGCCACGCCGAATATTCGGACCAGCGTTTTAGAATAATATCGGAGCGGAAGTACTGGTCGGTGATTTTCAGAATCTCGTCCAAAGAATGCTCGGGTTTTAAAAGCGCGCGGCATTCGTCTTCGAGTTTGCGGGTCACCGGGTGCGTCGCGCCTTCTTTTTTGAACGCTCCGAGTAGTGGATAGAGCGCGACCTCGACTCCGAGAAAAATCGAGCTGGAGTTGGTTAGGATTTCGGGTGCGTTGAAAACGCAGGCCTTGATCCCGTCTTTGCTGGCGCGTACAGCGACTTGTTCAAGTTCGAGTTTAGCGAAGCCTTGCAGGTACGGCGCGTACGATTGCCAGCGGTACTCGTCGCCCATCAAAATTTCGGTGCCGTGATATCCGAAGGCGACATAGGAAGTCTCTCCGCCACCTTTTTTGACCCATTCGCGCAGTCCTTGAGTCAAATCGATCAAGTCCGCGAAAGAATTGGCGGTCACGTCCTGAAAACTCTGGCTAGAGAGGTTGCCGAGCGGGCTTTCCCAGAAGTCGCGGCTCGAGGCATAGCGCTCGCCGTGACCTTTGAAGACGCGGTTCATCACGGGGAGAATGATCTTGGCGCGCGGTACTCCGCCGGCCATCGTATGGGCGACGAGAACATTGGCGCCTGTGGGAATCAGCTTCTGCAACTCCGCGGCGTACTGCTTCACGCGGCCGCGATAGCTATCGCGGCCCTTTCGTCTAGATTCCTCGACCTGATTGAAGTCCAACGTCGCTTGCGCGGCTTCGGATAATTTCAATCCTTTGAGTTGGTCGCAGGGAGTTAGGCCCTTCGAGGACTTCTCTAAGTCGAAGCCGCATTCCAGCGGAACGTTGATCAAAGGCTGATCTTTTTGCGCCAATTCATCCGCATTCAGCGGTCGCAGAACATCGCCTTCGTCGCGTCGTCCAACGGTGCTGTAGATGACCTTCATGCCGGCAGACTTGGCTTCATCGATCAAGCCATTCACGTAGCCGCGGGCAAAGACTTCGCCGAAGACGACCAGGACGTCGCCGGGACGATAGCCTGAGGTCTTGTTCACTTGGCGTAGGGGCTGGAAGGTCTGCATGTTTTCTCCTTTGCATGGACTCGCTTCGGCTTTTCAATATTTACAAATTGAAATAGACTAAGTCCATGCGCGTTGTGTCCTTAGTGCCTTCATGGACTGAAACCTTACTTGAAGCCGGCGTAAATGTCGTCGGCCGAACTCGGTTTTGCGTTCATCCCAAGGAATCTGTGAAGGACATCCCGGCCGTGGCGGGCACTAAAAATTGGGATATTGCCGCAATCAAGGCTCTGAAGCCTGATCTGCTTTTGCTCGACAAGGAAGAGAATCCCAAATGGATGGCCGAGCAGACGGACATTCCGGTTTTTACCACCCAAATCACATCGGTGAGCAACATGCCGGGGGCCTTGGCGCAAATGTCCCTGCGCTTTAAAAACGCCAATCTCGTCAAGTATGCTGCGCGCTGGGAAGCGATTCAGCAGTGGCGCGGTCTGTCGCGCTGGGAGTTCAATGAGCCACTGCCGGGATTTATCGAGTGGGGACGCGAGCCCGACCGGCCGATCCGCAACGTGATCTATGTGATTTGGCGCAATCCTTGGATGACCATTTCCAAGGGCACATTCATTGGTTCGATGTTGTCGATGGTGGGCTTTGGTCCCTTCATGCGCGACTTTCCGGAGAAGTACCCGCGCTTCAATTTGGCCGACTATGAAGCCAGTGAGACGTTGCTACTCTTTTCCAGCGAGCCTTATCCCTTCTTGCGCAAGAAAGATGTCTTGAATCCGCTATTCGCACCCTATGCCTTTGTCGACGGCGAGCGCTTCAGCTGGTTCGGTATGCGTTCCTTACGCTTTCTCGAAGAGCTGCGCAGCCGCGAACATAGCCCGACACCGTGACGAGCGGCTGAGCAATAGAGTAAAAATTTTCAAACCGCATCAGGTCATGGGTCCGCGCGCGCACGATCGCCGCGTCGGAGTCACTTGGATTGGGCATTGAGATCCAATTAAACAGGCACCCACGCGCTTTGTCGGGATCGCGTCGGCAGTTTGTGGAAGCCTCTTAATATTCGACCCTTGGAACGAATATTGAAGTCTAAATCGTCTGAACAAAACCTTTTTGAGGGACTCTCATGCCGGGATTCATCCGCCTGCTGGTGATCGCACTCTGCCTTTTGGGCCGTGCCGCGCTTGCGGAAGAGATGGCGATCCGCCCGGTGACCGAGATGGAAGCGTCCAAGCGTCCGCAGTTCAAGACGGCGGAGTGGAAGCTGGAGACAGGAATCGACGGCTACCATCAAGGCAAAAAGGACCAGGGCGACGCCGCCTACGCTCATTTGGACGGAAATTTTCAGCTCAATCTAGCGCCGTGGCTCCGCCTGGTCGGTAGGCCGCGCGTCGACTTTTATTCAGCCCGGGTGCAAGAGCGCTTCGATTCAGACGAATATCAAAATCGTGTGCGCTTGCTTGACGGATACATCGCGGTAAACCCGTTTGCTCCCGTTGAATTGCGGGCTGGTTTTATCAATCAAGGCTATTGGGATCAGTACCTACTGGTCTCGAATCGCCGGGCGTTTCCGGGAGCGCAGGAGATCGTGGGTTGGACGGGCGTTGATCTGCATGGCGAGGTGACGGCCGAACAGGTGGTGCCGACCTCATACAGCGTCGACGACGAGCGCGAGGACAAAGAGCGTCTGCCGACTCTGCAGATCCAAGCCGTTAAGTTTTCCGGCACGGCATTTTCTGTTTTTGAATGGAAGGCGATGGCCGGCCATTACGCTTGGACCAATCCGCCCAATAAGGTCGCCTTTGAGAGTGCCCAATGGGGCAATAGCGTCGAGGGTGAAGTGGCTCCGGGCGCGACTTTTAAATTCGGATTCGACGGCTGGATGGCCGGTGGGGAATTGTGCTACTGCGCTTCGCAAGGTCCGGTGAAGTGGATCGGTGAGTTTCAGCGGCTGCACAATTCGCGCGCTGGCTCTGGCTACGGCGACGCCCAATTGCTCGGCATCGGACCGCGTATTTCTTTTGGCCAAAAAACTTTGGACCTACGCTACCGCCGTATGTTCCTCGAAAAAGATGCAACTATTTCTGTTTACACGAAATCGGGACTGGGCGGCACCAATCGCGAAAGCGACAGCATCGAAGCCAGCCTGCATTTCAAAGACTATAAATTCGCCATGTTTGGCCGATGGCTAGGCAGTACCGTGATTCGCGACAACGACATTCAAGCGCCGCACAACACGTATGTTTTGGGAGTGGAGACCGACTATGCGCCTTTTTAGCATGACGCTGACATTCGCAGTCTCATTGGTCTTTATGGCTTGTACCGGTCCCGTGCGCGGTAAAGACGATGCCTCCGGCGCTTCGTTCTACGTCAACTCCGTCAAGGGCGGCGGTTCGCCCAACATGCAAAAGGGCAGCGTCTGGGCGATCCCGGAAAGCGTGAGCTACACTTTCAAAGCCTGTTTGAGCTCGCGCGCTTCACATAAAGATCTCTACAGCCAAGAATTCCAAGTCGAAATTCCGGGATCGCCGCAGATCATTCCGGTGAAAACCAATCGCGCGGAAGCGTGCTTCGATTGGCAAGAGACAATCCCTTTCAATCACTTTGCTGGGCAGAGCGGTTGGGTGGAGATCACTCGCGATATCGTCGGGCGTGGAGTTGCGACGGGCAAGCAGCGCGTGCGTATCGCAATCAATCCTTGGGTGGTGAGCGGGCGTGATCATGGCGACGCGGTGGTATTTCTCGAAGCGGGTAGCCCGGATTTGATTCCGCCCAAAGTGTATGAAGCCAAAGACGGCGTGCGCGCCCTTTCGGGCGAGCTGCAAGGAGCGGCGAGCCTCTTGGTGCAAAACGTCTCCATTAAGGCGATCCCCGAAGGCGAAGACAAGACCTGGGTTTCATTGCTGGTCGAAGTCATCATGAATCCAGTAGTGAAGTCGTTCAACGCCAACGGAGAGCCGGTTTATCAGCCCGTGCAAGACGGCGACTTTGATATGATGATGCAGGTGCTGGCGAGCGGAGTCGGCGCCGATATGAATAAAAAAGTGATCTTGCTCGGTGGCGACTTGCGCGCGGTCGGCAAAGCCGTCAACGGCCAGCTCAAGGCGGAATTCAAAGTGCGGCAAGAACGGCGCGCGAGCCAGGGCAATCTCGAACTCGTGATGCAGATCAAACCGAGCGGGTTGAATGCGTACAAGACCTTGCTGCCGTTCAACGGTCTTTTCCGTTTCGGGCCGGGCAGCGTCGTCAGCGAGCAAAGCGGGACGTTGGCCAACACGTGCCTGGAGCAGGCGCAAAACTGCGATTATCAATCGATACTCCAGCAAACCGCGAATTATTCCGATTTGATCAAACATGGCTATATTCAGGAGAACTCGCGCTACATTTTTTCTACTCTGAAGCTGCGGTTCACATCGATTCTGCCAGGCGAAACGGCGACGCAACGGATTGTGGTCTATACAGCATCGACGTGCATAACCGACAATCAAACTGGTCGGCCTCTGGCCAATGCGATGATGAAAATCCGCTACACGAAAGTGAAAGGCGGGCGCATAGACGTAGAGCCTGACTTTATCGACAAAGCGACGGACGAATCGGGTTGTTTGAGTTGGAATGGGCAAGCCTTTCATAAATATTACGAGCCCGAGGAATTCTTCGAAAAAGAAGTCACCGTCGAGCGGGCCAAAGAGATGCTCAATGCCAATGGCGACGTGATCATGGATCCGGCTTCGTGCAGACCGAAAATCGCGGACGGCCGGCAGACACCGGGTCCGGACGGCAAACCCGCGATCGACCCGATAACCTGCAAGCCCATTTATGTTGCGGCCAACGGCTTTAGCCGCGTGCTCAAGTTTTATCTCAATCCCTGGGACGACAAATTTACTTTTGGCTGGGATGCCCGCGAGTTTACGGATGAGTTTTTCCGTGAAATCAGATCGCGTAAAAAAATTCGCTCACGGTTTTTCTTGAGCGACTACCAGTACCATACCGTACGCTTCCTTTATAACATCGACCAATACATGGACCTCGAGGTCAAGAAGTGGGTGTTGATCAGCCTCGTGCCGCAGGTGCTGCGCTACTCCGGCATCGTGAACGCCCGCAAAATGGTCGAGCATGTGCGTGACGGCATTTATCTGATGAAGATTGCGATTCAGAAAAGCTATTTGGATCCGCGCGACAATTCCGGCTGGTTGCTGCACAATTCGCCCGAGTACCAGGCACAGCTAGAATCCTTAAACGGGCGCGAGCTCGCCACCAAAGAGTTCATCACCACCAACATGTCGCTGGTGCGCGTGGTCGATGGAGTGATTATATTTCCGCTCGATCTGACCATGCGCGATCTGCGTTTGATGCGTGTCCGTTCCAATTTCGTGATTCAGTTGGAGACCGTGGATGAGCGCTTGATCCAGGCCTATCACATCTTTAAAAAGTACGCGACAACCGACGAAGACCTCGCCCGTAAGCTGGAGGACTTCAAAAGCAAAGTTAAAGACGGCACCACGCTCGAAGACGTCAAGGCGGAGCTGGGCCGCGACGACATGCCCGATTATCTGCGTGCCATCACGGACGAGCGCAGTAAAATCCTGATCAGCAAAGACGTCGCGGCCGCACGCACCGACCTCGAAGCACGCGTGAAGCGCATTCAGGACTTGGTGCAGATTTCGGTTGCCAGACTGAGCATGAGTTTTG
>JAYWAE010000138.1:0-6012 GCA_043782715.1 Pseudobdellovibrionaceae bacterium
TCTTGCGCTGCGCCCCAACGGGGTCAACGGTATGATCCGTTACAATTCTCAAACCAATCGGCTTGAAGGCTTCGAAAACGGGCAATGGGGCAACATCAGCGCCGCGACTTCGGGTACGGCCTCGCAATGGCTCAACAACGGTGGCAGCATATACTTCAACTCCGCCAATGTCGGCATCGGAACGACGACCCCTGCGCAGCCACTTGAAATTTTTTCCTCCATAAACGCGGCTCTCACCGAGCGAATTAACAACCCAAACCCTGGTGCTTCGGCAACTTCTCGATTGGTCTTTGGGAATGATACAAGTGTAATTGCCGGGCAAATAGTCATGGGAAGTTCAACCTTGGCAGGTTTTGGTGGAGCCAATTCTCTAAATATTTATCAGTCGCTCAACGCACCGGTTACACTCATTACCAATAACTTAGAGAGAATGCGGATCGACGGATCCGGAATGGTCGGCATTGGTACGAATTCCCCACAGGCCATTTTGGATCTGCGTGGTACCGGAACCCAATTTAGCACGCTATTGTTGCCGCGAGACACGACTGCTAATCGCCCTGCCACCGCCTCCTCAGTCAACGGCATGATCCGCTACAACTCGCAAACTAACCGGCTCGAGGGATTTGAAAACGGCCAGTGGGGCAATATTAGCGCCGCCACTGCCGGTACCGCCACGCAGTGGACCACCACCGGAACAGATATTTACTACAACACCGGAAACGTCGGCATCGGGACGATATCTCCATCTTCAAAACTGCAGGTTTTGGACATCGATACGGATACAAAAGCATTGGTCGTTAATACAACTTCTACCGTTCCTAGGCAGCCCGCGGTCGAAGTCATCAATTTTACCAATATTACCTCTGGCAGTGGTTCCGCATTCAGAGGCTTGGCCTTCCGTGGTAGTTTCGCAGCGCCGGCTGCCGTTCAATCGAATGATAAACTCGCAGTTTTTCAAGGTTCTGGCGCAAACAGCGCGGCTTTGAATACGACCACTGGTGCCGAGATTGAAATGACGGCGCGTGAAAATTTCAGCGGCACCAATGCCGGAACGTCGATGACTTTGAGAACGACGCCGCTTGGATCCAATTCCCGCATCGATACGATGTACCTAGGCGCCAATGGAAACGTAGGCATTGGGACGACTAGTCCGCAAGCCGCGCTAGACATTTCTGGCACAACGACCGCGAGCAGTGCTTTGATCGTGCCACGCGCGACGACTGCTTTGCGCCCGCAAGTGCCAGTTAACGGCATGATCCGCTACAATTCGCAGACCAATCGCCTTGAGGGTTTTGAAAACGGACAATGGGGCAATATCAGCGCCGCGACTTCCGGGATTGCTCAGTGGTCGAGTGCCGGCAGTGACATCTATTACAATGCGGGCATGGTTGGAATCGGCACGAATACGCCGACGGCCACGCTTGACGTCGCCGGTACGATGCGAAGCTACACGACCGTTTACGACTCGAGCAGCACTGCCAACTACGGACATATACAAAACTTTTATTATAGCCCGGGTGCTGCACCTGCTTTGGGCGCGAAGGCCTATGGGTCCTACATGTATGCCGTAAGCCAAGGATCGTCCAACATGCCGAATGCGCAGTTGATTGGCCGATACACAAATGTCACACATGGGGTTGGCCAAACTCTCGGTGAAGCGGTCGGCGAGCAAGTCGATATCTCGGGCGTAACAACTTCGGTCTTGGCACTAGCTTCAGCCGGAAAATTTAATATTAACAACATCGGCAGCGGAAGCATCACCAATGCTACTGGACTTTACACCAAGATTACAAATTCGGGCGGCGCCATTGGAACGGCCTACGGTTTGTACATCGACACCATACAAGCTACCAACCGGTACGGCATTTTTCAGGTAGACCCCGGAGCCAACAATGTTTTCAATGGCCAGGTCGCGATCGGCACGACGAGTGCGCCGCAGGCCATGCTCGATGTCGTAGCAACAGGCACGTTCAGTGCGATCATCATACCACGCGACAACGTTGGCGCCCGCCCCGCTGGCGTGAACGGCATGATGCGATTCAATACAACCAACAATCGCTTTGAGGTTTTTGAAGGCGGTTGGACGAACATGACTGCGAACGGCGGATCCAACGGGACATTCAACAGTCTCTATCTCGGTAACGGCACCGCGGCCTCCCCCTCCTACTCGTTCTCGAGCAATCCGAACCTTGGCATTTACAACACGGGCGGCGACCTTGGATTCTCAACCGCAGGAACTGGGCGCATGGTCGTGACTAGTGGCGGCCTCGTCGGCATCGGGACGACATCGCCGTTAGGAGCGCTGGATGTGTACGGCGTTGGCACGGCCTTTAGTGCCATGGTCGTTCCGCGCGATGTTTCTGCAAGTCGCCCCTCTGGAACCAACGGTATGATCCGCTACAACTCTGAACTCAACAAACTAGAAACGTTTGAAAACGGAAGCTGGAAATTCATCGCGACCTCAGGCAGCGTAGGCCAAGCGTTCTCGGATGGCGGAAACAGCTTTGGCGGCGGCTCAGCGACTATCGGTACAATCTCGACTACTAATTTAAACATCATGACTAATAACAGCACGAGAATGACCGTCACGAGCGCCGGCAATGTCGGAATCGGGACGACCTTGCCAGCTGCGGTTCTAGATGTTGAAGGCAATGTGTTAGTGGGACCAGGATTTAACTTGAGTGCAGCTGCTGGCACTGGATCATTTAACTTTTCCAGTTCTACAGGGACGTTCCAAACCAGTTCGGGCATCAATACTCTGAATGGAAGTACTGTAAATATCGCGCAAAATCCGGCGGTTGCCAAAACGGTTAACATTGGTGAAAGTAACGCCGCTGCCGGTACGACTACGATCAACATCGGAAATGCGACCGGCGCGAACGCCGGCGCGGCGACAGTTTCAATTGGTGGCATAACTGCCGTTGCGAACACTGGAGCCACCACGACCTCTATTGGAATCAATGCGGGTACCTCCTCTACCGGCTCCACTAATGTCTCAATCGGGAATGTGACGAGCACCGCTGTTACGCCGATAAACTCAAGCGTTACAATCGGTTCGAGTTCGGTGAACAATCCAACTGGCACTGTTTTCACGGGAATTGGAAACGGCACCAGCACTAGCGAAACTCAAAGCGTGACTATTGGATCGGTTTCCAGTTTTTCGAACACCGTGAATATTGTTGCAGGCTCAGGCGGTGGCGTGAATATTGGTAACGCGTCCAGTGGAACTGTTACGCTGAATAGCACGTCAGTTTCGGTCGGCGGACCGGCAACTACGAGCGTGAATGTTGGCGCAGCTGGTCTCACCAATTTAAATATTGGGTCTGCCGCGACAGGCAACTTAAATACGACGGTCGGGTCGACCACGAGCTCGTCGACAACAGCTATTCAAGCCGGTACAGGTGGAGTCAATATCGGAACAGCTTCGCTTGGCAACGTAAATATTGCAGGCAGAGTGATCGCGGGCACCGTCAGCTCAGCTTCAACCGGTACCTTTACCGTAGCCTCCTGGACTCCGCCTACCTCGTCAGTCGTCGTAATGACCGGAATTGCTGTTACCAACATTGGCTGTATCACCGCAGGCTCGTCAGGCCAAACTCTTAAATTGATTTGGGTGAGCACCATTGGCGCAAATTTGACGATTTCTCACAATTCCGCGTGCACGCAGGCAAACGACAAAATATTTACCAACACGGCCGCCGCAGTAGTGACGACTACGGTGGCTTCTACGGCAACCGTCGAATTGATTTATTTAACAGTTGCGGCGGGCGCACCAACCAATGGTTGGTATCTGACAAACTTCCTACCTTAAGAAGTGCGCCGGGAGGTTTGCCCCCACCGCGCAAAAGCATATCCCCAATATTCCCACAGCACCATCCCATCCTGTGACCCGTCTAAACTGGCGTACCAGCGTGTTGATCCGATGCAAAATTCGAAATTCGGACGTGCCAACTCGTGAGATTGTTGCACAAATCGAGAATTGATTTTTAAAACCGGACACCAAGCGATAGATGTTCGACTGGTGAACACATTTCCAAACTTAATTATTGGGAATTACTTCAATTCATCATAAGCTATCAACACGCTGGTACGCCAGTTTAGAGCCGAATCAGTGCACTTTTGCGCTCGGATCCTTCCGCCGCACATACAACGTCTTAATCACACGCGCCACCAAAAGCCCGGTGCTATCGTGAATCAAAACTTCCTTATCATGAAAGTACTTCTCGCCAGTGCTCGTTTTACTTTTAATCAGGGCGATTTCATCGTCACTCCAACTAAAATCAACGATCAACCGGTTCCTCCCCGGTTTGATAAAATCGACATTTGCGGCCTTGTCCCACACGACATACTCGTTGCCAAGAATCATGATCAACATCAACATGTAAAACGGATCGCACATGGCGTAGATCGAACCGCCGAATTGAACGCCAACGTAGTTACGGTTGTACCAAGTGAGCGGCATTTCAACGCGCATCGTGCGGTAGTCCGGGGCGACTTTGGTAATGCGAATGCCCGCGCCGAAGAATGGGCCGTAGAAGCGCGACAACAAGCGCGTCAGCCACGGCTGGAGATAACCATTTTTATTTTTAAAAAATCTCGCCCACATTTATTTACACCGCGAAATCTCCGCGTCCTATTTTTTAGTCCGCTCCGCGACCCTCTCGAGTTCAGTCAAAGGCTGCGCACCCGGCATCGCCACACCGTTGAGTATAATCACAGGTGTGCCGGTGAATCCAAACTTGCTGAACTCGTCGCGGTCCGCGTCTAGGATTTTATCAATCTGTTTCGACTTGATATCCAATGCAAGGCGTTTGAGGTCAGCACCCGCTTGCGAAGCTGCGTTCTTCAAGAAGCTCTCGTTCTCCATCGACGCCTGATTCTCGAACACGTAGTTGAAAAACCGCTCCGCGTGGCCACGGTCTTGCAGACGAATGGCTTCGAAATAGCGGGCGGCGGGTAGCGCCATCTTGTGAAAATCTAGCGGCATGTTCTTGAAGTAAAATTGCACGTTGCCCGCGTGGTTGTCTAAAAACCGGCTCAACTCCTTGTGCGCTACCCCACAGGCGGGGCATTGAAAATCGGCATATTCAACGATGGTGATCTTGCTCTTGTCTTCACCCATTAGTCGCCGGTCGGCACTGAGCTTAGGCTGTTTGGGAGTGGCCACATCCTTCTCTTGCTGCTCTTTGATTGTCGCCACCTCGCGTTCGTAGCTGGAGCGTTGTGCGGTCTGCGCCGCCTTTTGCACGGTGGCCATAAATTTTTCCGGATTGTTCTCGATCGCTTCAAAGACGATATCTGGATTTTTCTGCACCACCGAGCGCACTTGCGACTCACTGGCGGCGCAACCAGCCGCAAGGCAAAGCAGGGCCGCTACCAATATCTGTTTGGCATTCATATTCACTCCGTTTTTGGATTATGGGTTAGCTACTTCTCACACTTGTTCGCTTGATTCTGCAAATTTAGCCAAGAACGCAACATCTGCTCTTCGTTCACTTGCCGGCACATACGCACCTCAGTGCGAATCTCGGCGTCGATTTTTACCGCCGCGCCACGCGCTTGTGCCAGCGATCCGCCCACCGACAACACCGGCGCCAGCAGGTAAATCAAATTACGCGACAGGCGGAACGGTGAGACCCGCCCCAAGGCCTCGATGCGCATTTTGATTTCACGAAAGCCACGGCTCACCGCCGGCTCAAAAGGCGCAGGCTGCAGGCGATAGTTGGCCGCCACATGAATCAGCGACTGCACGAGGGAGTGCCGGCTGACTCCGGCACGCAAAACCGCTTGCTCGTCGGCCGCGCGCTCGACGCACTCCCGGTAGTCACGCGCCAGCCAGTACACTAGAGGATGAAAGAACAACAAGCGGCGTAAAATCAGCTCGCCGTAAAGCCAAAGCGCATCGCGCTCACGCACATGCACCAGCTCATGCGCCAAAACGGCTTCGAACATGGCCGGCTCTTGCAACAGCCCGCGTGGAATCACGATCTTCGGGCGGAACATTCCGCAAAC
>JAYWAE010000139.1:0-5998 GCA_043782715.1 Pseudobdellovibrionaceae bacterium
TTTTCGGCATATACACGTGCAGCGTCTTCCCCTTCGGGCTCAAGCATACCATTTTGTGCTTTGCCCCAATTGGCGTTGCCACGACCTGTCCGGGTTCGAGAGCCTGGATTTCCACTTTGACGCCAAGATCGAGAGTGTTCTCGAAGGTTCCCTCTTCGACCAAGACCAGGCATTGGCTCCAGCCATGATTGTGCATTTCAGACACTCTGGCTCGAGTCCACTCAATGGATACAATTTCAAATAAATCCGTCTGGAAAAGAATCGTACGCTTGCAGTCTACCGTTTCCTCAGGAGCCATAGCTTACTCGCCTCCGCTAATTTCACTAAATCCTTGAACTGCAGCACTAAGACTCCGAATGAACAGGCAAACACCGTGAGCGCGAGAGAAAATAAGAGTCCGCCGTCGTCCTGCACGACGAGTCCAAGTACAAAAATATGACTTAGGATAGCACCCGAAATGATTCCAAGCGCAAATAGCGCACCAAGAAGCTGGGTTTGCGGCAAAAGCAAAAGCACGCTGGCCACGAGTTCAGCGACGCCAGAACCTAAACGTCCCCAAGGTTCCATTCCAAGCGTTGAAAAGATAAATATAGATTCCGGTGCGCCAGTAAATTTAAAATAGAGAGTCTGAAAGAGAATTCCAGCAGCCACCAGCCGCAAAAGAAGAATAACCGTTTTCAAATTAAGGTCCCCTCAATTGAACTTCGGGCCAATTCTTGTCGGCTTCTTGCAGAAAGACTTTCGAATTTTTAGATTTAGTGTTCAACCACTTTTCGCGTGTATTCCCCCACAAGCCTTTATAAAATAGAAGAAGCCTTCCATCTTGGATAACAAAGCTCTTTGGATCTATTTCTACTTTGGACTTTGAATCGGCCACGGCATACGCGCACCAACCTCCAAACTGCGGTTCGAATTTTTTTGGATCCTTTAAAAATTCCTGTTTATTGGCGTCGTTCGAAAATAAGTAGATCGCTTCGCCGACCTTTGTTTGGAATGCCGGGTCGCCCCTCTTGGGATCGCCACCTTTAAAGTACGAGACTGGGTCGTACCCTTGGATAGCGAGGCCCGATTTGTCCACGTTCAATACACCCGTGGCGAAAGCGGCCGTGCTCCAAAATAATGTCATCATTAAGACCCATTGGACCATTCAATACCCCCAAACGATGTTGCGGCTTCCATGACATGAGAGTCTCACGCGGCTGTTTCATTACAATGATTTGACTATATATATATATATTCACACTTCGTAACCATCTGTTTTTAAACAGGTATTGGCATATCTTGCGATTGCATGTAACGTTTAGGTCTCTCTAAGCTCTTACCCATAACGTGGGGAATATATGAAATACCTTTTGATGCTATTGGTATTGGGAGAAACCCAAGCCTTCGCCCAAGAGCCGGGACTTGTAGGCACTTCAGGACCTGAAAGAGTTCAGCTTCTGGAGCTCTTCACTTCCGAATCGTGTTCCAGCTGCCCTCCAGCTGATCGTTGGGTCAGCGAATTGAAAAATGAGACCGTCCTTTTTAAAACAACGGACCATTGCCTACTCTTTGAAGGGAAGAAATAGTTTTCTTGGAATACTTCATCTCGGTGTTTTTAGGAACATTCGTTCTCGAAGACTTGGCATTGGCCTCTAGCATTGCCTTGATTGCGGAGGGCAAAATGTCTCAGTCGACCGCTTTCCTGGCCTGCTTCTTCGGCATAGCAATTGGGGACATCGGCCTTTATTTCCTGGGTTACGCCGCAAATTTGCTGCGACTTGAGCGGCGATTTATGGCTATGCGAAGAGTTCGGACTATTTTGACCCAAATGAAACATTCAGGCGCCATGACAAACTCAATCTTAATATCGCGGGTAATTCCTGGAACGAGAGTGCCCGCCTATCTTGCGGCTGGATTTCTAAAATATCCTTTTTTGAAATTCGTTTTGCTTACCGTGGCGAGCGTTTTTTCCTGGGTCCTAGTAGCTCTGCTAGCCGGCAAGTCGCTAAGTTTTTTACTAATGGACCACCTATTTTTTGGAATTGCACTTTTCATATTGATTTTAAAATTGGTTAAATTCCTAGTCCCACCTCTGATCAACGAATGGGATCGGCGCGCGCTTTTCAATTCTTGGAGAAAGTGGTTGGCTTTCGAATTTTGGCCAGCGTGGCTATTCTATTTACCAATAGTTCCCTACTACGCATATCTCTCGCTGAAGCATCGCAGTCTCTTGACCCCATTTTATGCCAATCCAAACGTTCTAAACGGAGGGCTCCTGGGAGAGTCGAAATGGGACTTCCTTAAGTACCTGGATCCCGCTGATCCATCGACCTTGGGTGCGTTTCGAATTGAACAGGGTGCGGACTTTTTAGAAGTACGAGAATTACTGGAGCGCCAGGAGATAACCTATCCCTTCATTTTAAAGCCCGATGTGGGTCAGCGTGGATTTGGAGTGCGAATTATCCGCGACGATTTTGACCTAACGGAGTATTTGCTTCTGAGCAGCTATCCACTAATCGCACAGAGGTTGAGTTCCTTACCGTTTGAAGCGGGAATCTTTTATGTCAGACACCCATCTGAGCAGAAGGGTTTTTTGCTTTCGATTACGGATAAGAAGTTTCCTTTTGTCACGGGCGATGGCAGGTCTTGCCTTGGAGATTTAATTTTGGCAGATCGCCGTGCGCGAATCATCGCTGGCACTTATTTTTCTCGCCTAAAGTCTCAACTGGATCACGTCCCACCATATGGTGAACGAGTGATTTTAACTGAGTGTGGGAATCATTGCCAGGGAGCCGTCTTTGAAAATGGAGAGCGGCTAGAATCGCCGGTCCTCATGGCCACTTTGGATCAGCTGGCAAAGCGAATTCCGGATTTCTACTTTGGCCGTTTCGACGTTCGCTACCTGGATGAGAAATCTTTAAAGACTGGAAAATTTGAAATTGTCGAGATCAATGGTGCGGGCTCAGAGGCCACGCATATTTGGGATAAGAACACTCGCTTGAGTGAAGCCTATCAAACGTTGTTTAGGCAGTGGACGCTGCTATTTGAAATTGGCGCCGAAGTCAGCGCCACTCGCCCCGGCACCCACATTCGCCTTAGGCGATTTTTGCTAGAGTGTATCCGCGTTTTCTATCGACGGGAGCCGCTTTCTACATCTTCTTAGATGCTAGCGGCGAAGTGCTATTTGCCCGTCAAAATCGCTTCTATTGCTTTCTGGAAGTCGGCAATCGGATAGGCGCCGTTGAGACGTCTGGTTTCACCTAGTCCGCTGATAAAGAATGCAGGAGTTCCGTCGACACTTAGCAAATTTCCTTCCGCGACGTCGTCGTTCACTTGATCTGCGGCAGCCGATGAATTCAGGCAGGTCTCAAAGGTTGCCTGGTTCAGTGCCAATTTCTGGGCTGCTTCGATATACTTATCGTGTCCGAGGCTCTGGTAATTGGCATACAGAAAGTCATACATCTCTTTAAACTTTCCCTGATTGGCCGCGCACACGCCGGCAATCGCTGCAGACATAGCATTGGCGTGAAAGCTCAAAGGGTAGTTGCGAAAAACAACCCGCACCTTGTCGCCATATTGGGCGATCAGTTGCGGAATCTCGACCGTGTTCGACCGTTTGCAGTAGGGACATTGGAAGTCACCAAACTCAACGATCGTGATGGCCGGAGTAGCCGCGCTGTAAACCGTCTGAATGGATCGCGGCGCCGCACTGGCCAATGTCGAAATACAGGTTGCGATCAAGAAAAAGAATTTTAGGCTATACATTGTAGCTCCTTTTTGGATTTGGCCGGGAATGTAGTACTCCGCCCCCGCCTGGGTCAACGGAAGCGTGACTCCCGGTAGCCTAAGTTAAACCCTATGAATTTTTCAATCCGACCATTCCAGTCCGACGCCGCTGATGAACTCCGGCAGGTTCACCGTGTTACCCAGATCAATTGGATCTGACGGAGCCTATTGGAATCAAAGTCCAACACAAGCCAATTTAATTTTCCGACCCTGTTTGCTCAAAATTAAATTTGGCGCAAATTTCACATCTCTAATTTCAATCCATCCCGCGCTCTTCGCGCCCAGTGGGATTGAAAAATCCAGTATTCCTTGGTCCTCTGTAGGCGTGTGTGCCGGCGACACGAACTGTCCTCTTTTGCCGTTACTTGTGATTGCCGCAAAATCATCTGTATATTCTTCTACAGAGGGTACTTTGAATGACGTCATCTGAACCGATGCGTCGCTTCGCGCACTGGAATAGCTTACCGTCACTCGATCAATTAGGCGGTCTCCACCTACCGGCTCGCAAAGAACGGCAACAGATGCACAGCTTCCCGTAGACGCTGAATCTCCCTCGCTACAGCGGGAAGAATAGATGTCCGCAAAAGCGGTTGAGGTCAGAGTAACCCCTGCAATTAACGTCAACATTCCAGCTAACTTATTTTTCATTACCTACTCCTGTTTCCGGTGGACTGTTCTCCTAAGCCTTGGTCGCTTGGGTTGGACTCAATCTAGCTTGCAAGCCTATCTTTGGGGAGATAGAAGAAACTGAAGCACGTGTTCTTAAAAATGAAACACATGAGAGTTGTGGGACAAAATGCTTGGTGAAATAGCGGCGGTACGACTCAGAGACCTCGAGATTTTTGCGGAAGTCGCGCGGGCAGGCTCCATCCGCGAGGTGGCCCGTCGAATCCATTCGACCTCGGGCCAGGTCTCCAAAGCCATTCAAAACCTTGAACAGCTGGTCGGTACAAAGCTCTTTAGGCGGTCGGTATACGGCGTTTTGCTGACCAGCCAGGGCACAGAGCTTCATTCGATAGTTCAAGAATTACTGGCAAGCGGAGAGCGGATCGAGAGCATGGTGTCGGGCCGAAGCAAGACTAAATTTACAAAAACTCTGGCGATCGCGGGAACTTCCTTTCTAAATACACACTTTGCCGCACCGATCGTGTGTCGGTTTGCCAGTCTATGGCCGCCCACGGTTTTTCGGTTCTTGGATCTAGCGCCCGATCAGGTCGTTGCCGTCGGCCTTCGCGGCGGGTTTGACGTAGCCGTTCACTTTGGTTCGCTTTCCTGGCCAAACACTTGGACCACAAAAGGTCTCGGGAAATCGCGCTGGGCGCTTTGTGCGAGAGTCAGCCATCCGCTGCCGAAACGTCCATCGCTGAAGCAGACACTCGAATACCCGTTCGTAATACCGACCTATTGGACTACGGAGGGACTCATACGAGGAAACGATCAATTCCCGATGCCGATCTCCAAGCGCAAGGCAGGATATGAAACCGCCACGGCCGATGCGGCGATCCCTATACTTCTTGAAACCGATCAGGTTGCATTCTTGCCTGACCTGCTGGTGCGGCCCTTTATTCAATCGCAAAAACTGCGGGAGCTGAGGACAAACGAGCTTCCCCTCGTTGAAAAAGAGCTCTACCTAAGCGCGAAATCGGATTCGGTTCCGGCTGCGATATTCAAAGGACTCGTGGAAAAAATGAGTGAAGCGTTAAGGTGAATCGGCCGCCAAACGTAAGCGAGACAAAAGGCGCAGAGGCTCTAGTTTTGAATTTGCCATCAAACATTTGAATGATGACAGCGCTAAGCTCTTCGGATAAGAATCCTCCCATGAAAAACTTGGTGCATTTTACTCTCATTTCCCTATCCATTGGTTTTATCTTAGGCTGCGCAACGATTGCCAAGGGTCCGAACTATTCAGATTCAAAAGCCATCAATTCAAAGCCAGGCTATGCCACCCTCTATGTGTTCCGAGAATATGCGGAACCAACTGCATGGGGCGCTAACATTCAGGTAGATACCAAGCCCGTTTCTACTTTAAATCAAAATGGATTTACCTGGGTTTATGTAAAGCCCGGCAAAAAAGATATCAAAGCGGTCTGGAGTGGAATGTCTGGTCAAAAAGACTCCTTCATTTCGATCGATACTGTGGAAGGTAAAACCTATTACGTTGAACTGACCGGCATTTCCCAAGCGGCTGGAGGCATATACCCTGTCATGTATTTCAAAATGGGATCAGGAT
>JAYWAE010000140.1:0-5985 GCA_043782715.1 Pseudobdellovibrionaceae bacterium
CGTCCACCAAGCGCCGCCGGCTTGCGCCTGTTGGCAATTTGCGGGCACGAGATCCCAGTGACTGATGCGTGCTACTGGATCGAGGCCGCTGTTGAGATCGACGACCAGCGCGCCGGAGAAATCGATTTCAAATTTGATATCTTGTGGATTTCCCATCGTCGCATTTTTTAATAGATAAACTGGAATGGCGGCGACGCGAGCCGCGGTGTCGTAATAAAATGCGTGATGATCGTCGGCTACATCGGTGTGGCTAAAGCGGCCGCCGAAAGTTTGACGCGCAAAATTCGCGAAGCAGTTGGGTTTTGAGAGGTCAAAGAGCGAGAGCTGCACACCTTCCAACCAAGAAAAGCGGCCCATGTCATAGGCGTCGTATCCTACACCGAGGAGCTGCTGAGCACCGACCGGATGCAGATACGCCGAGAACCCCGGAACTTCGAGCCGGTTCATCAGCCGCGGCTGGCGTGGGTCGCTTAGGTCGAAGGTGAAAAGCGGATCGGTTTTTTCAAAAGTCACGATATAGGCGCGATCGCCGATAAAGCGGGCGGAGCGGATGTCTTCGTGTTCGCCGAAGGCTTCGCTGGAACCGCTGACCTCGAGTTCAAAGGGAGAAGTTCCAGACTCGACGGCCCACAGGTGATTGGACTGAACGTAGTTCTTATCATAGGACGTGGTGGCGATGTGCAGGACTTGGCCGTCCGCAGTCTCGTGAAACGACCAGACGTTGCGCACGAACCCTTCAACCAGCGCCGCGCCGAGATACGCTGGGCCGTCTTCCGCACGCCAGTCGAATTCAGCGACCGTTTGGCTTTGGTTTTCTGGGGTGAAGATGCTGACAGGATCCCAGTCGAACCAGGCGTAGCCTGGATCCAATAGATAAACGTGGTTTTCCGTGGCATACACTTGGCTGGCGCCGCCAAAACGTGCGCTGGCGAAGATTTGATCTGCGTGCGCGACCGGAATTCGCTGAAGCGTCGTCATCGTCATATTGAGATCGTCGAGAATTGGACGGCGAATGGCCGAGCAAAGTACGCCGTGAATGCGGCCGTTTTGAATGGGGAGTGGAACTGCAATAGGATCGTGAGTTTGGCTGACCAGAAGTATTTGCCCATGACTTAGCCGTGCGTCGACCATCTCACCGTCGAAGGCGTGGTTGAACTCAAGCTCCACTTTGCCGCCAGTTTTAAAGACGTGCATTTCATGGGTCGGCTGAAAGTCCGTACCAAGGACGTAACCATTGCGTCCCAGCACCACCAACCTGCCGCTATCGAGAAAGAGTTTGAGATCGCGCAGAGCTGGAAAGTCCAATGTCTGCTTGAGCGCTAGTGATTTTGCGTCGACGATCTCCACACTGCGCGCGCGCGCAAGGTAGATCGTGATTCCGTCTGTTTTGACGATATCGGGCTCGTCGACACCCACATCTTGATTATTTGTCGCGCTCGTATTCGCGGTCGACGAGGATCCGGACACCATCAGAGGGATGCGGCCGTCGGAGCCGCTGCTGGCAAGCCAGCGTTCATATTTTTTCTTTTCGACATTGTAAGCGGCACTCTTGGCTTCGTTCCACTTATGCAATTCGTCGCAACCGGAGAAGTGTTTGGCCTCCATATTGGCCTTCGGCCGCGGCATCATCACCACTGGCGGAGCAACGCGGCCTTTACTAACCGCATCCGTGCAGCCTGCGAGCACCGCCGGTACTATTGTGATCAGAAGAAAAATTCCAAGCCGCCGTTTCATACTCAACCTCCGTTGAACGCTGTTTACACACTGAAAGTATCGGGAGGCATTGCGGAGCTGAGAAGGCTGGGTCGGGACAAAGCGTATTCGTCTGGTATTCAGTCGCCGTCCGGAGAAGTTTTAAACAGGTTTATGGCTATGGTTTAGACACGTAAGCGCATTAGACCTTGACGGCCTGGCGAGGAATTCATCCAATTGAACGTGAAAGCTACGGAAGGTTGAAAGTGGGATTTTCAGTAAAAATTCAACGCAGTTTGGATGGCTCGGCCAAGGCGACCACCGCCTGGAATTTGGATTCCGGTTCGATCATTCCGCTGGTCAACGAGGAAGACTCGCAAAACATCTACATTCTCGCCGGCTGTATCTATGGACGCGCGCGAACGCCACTTCGGGCTCTCGCCACTGAATTCACTGAACCCGAGGCCGCACTGGATTGCGACGGCCGTTTTGTATTCGCGGTTTACAACAAGGCCGCGGGAACGATTCGTGCCTGGACGGATAAATACCGGTTGTTGGGTGCCTTTGTAGTATGTGGGAGCGACGGCATCACGTTCGCCAACGACTATTGGCGCGACAATATCAGTTTCGATTCCGACAAGATCGACATGGGTTCGGTGATGGATCTGCTGATGTTTGGCTACGTACAACCGCCGCGTACGCTCTACACCAATGCCTTTCTACTTGCCGGCTATACCGAGGTGGACGCAAACGGCCGGGTGACTCAGCGGGATTGGCGCCAGCATTGGCCGGTCGCAAGTGCGCAGGGCGGAAAAAATGCCGCGGCAGATCTTTACCAGATTCTGCGCACCTCGGCGTCTGATATCGTCCGCTGGTGGAAACCGAGCGTATTTCGTATGAGTGGCGGAGTCGACACCCGCTTGATCGCCGGTGCACTCAGCCGGACGGAACTCGAGCAGCTCGATTTTCAGGTCGTGTGTGCGCCTTATCTCAATGAAGCCGAAGACCGTGATGTTCTCGGGGCGAAAATTTTGGCGGCCGCGTTGGATGTTCCGCTCAAAGTTTTGCACATGGAGCCGGCCCACTCCGCTTTTTTCGCGGATCTTGGCAACGGTCCTCGCGTTCTCTCCGGTCTTTACGGGGGAGAGTTTTTGGGCGGAGTCATGTTCAGCGAAGAGACCGTGGGCATCGCGGCTGAGCCGGGCCGCGCGCTGAACGTCGAGCGCGAACTGCTTGCGAAGCCCCAGTTGGCAAAGGAATCCCGCGAACGTTTCGCCGAGGCGGTCGCACAGTATGGACCGCGCCGGTTTTTGACTTCGATTTTCTTGGGCACATTCCGGTCCACCATTTATCAAAGCGTCCTTTATAGCTGGAGCAATCCATGCGGACTTGGACAACTGGTGCTAAGTCCATTTTCCGAGCGCCGCTTTCTCGACCGTATGCTTACCGTGCCGGATGAACAGCTTGCGAATTATAATTTATACGGTGAAATCGTACGCCGGCACATGCCCGAGACCTTGCGCCGGCTGCCGATGTCCTCTCCGATTACGCGCTTCAACTCCGATCTAGTGCCGTTTTCCGAAGGACGTGATCCCAAATTCCGCCCGTCGATTTCCGAGACTCCGCTCCCTGCCTCGCTGGCGCCTTTGAAGAGTGCATTTGAAAAACATGGCGTTCGCTGGGCGCAGGAGCCTGCGGATCCGGCCCTCTTACTTCGGCTCTACAATTTGCAAAATGGCTTGACGTGTATGGGCGCGCTCTAAAAAATCAAGCGCGTCAGAGAATATCGAGCAATTCTGAAAGCGCGGGGACCGAGCCGTCCTTCACGCGCGCGCCGTGTAGAAGCAGCGGCACCAAAAGTTCGCGTTGAGTCGGTCCGCCGTGTTGGCCGCGATACTTTGAGTTGAAACCGACGCCAGGCTTGGCGATGACGATCGCATCGGGTGCGCTTTGGGCATGAAAATAATGTGCGAGGTTGGAAATAAAATAGGGATAGTACAGCGAGTTCGTCGCAGCATCGAGGCGATCGGCGCATTGGCCTGGAGCTCCGCGCGCGAGCGTAGGCCCCGCGGTCGTGTCGCGGACCGTGAGACCAAAGCCATTCACTCCGCAATCCATCTCGGGGAGATAGTCGAGGTCGGTTGAGTCCCCTTGAGAACGGATCACAACACGGTTGCCATTTTTCACAGCGGCCATATCGACGTCTGGGATTTGACTTAGACGCATGATGAAGTCGGCGCGCTGAACGGCGGTCCATTCGCTGGGAAAGCTCAAGCTCATGTAGCGGCCTTCATCGAGAACACTCACGCCCTTGGCGACCCGTTGAAGCGCACCTTCGAGGTTGACTGTCCTGGTATGTTCGCGATCGAAGCCATGATCGGAGCTGAGCATGGTGATGACTTTGTGGCCGGCGCGCTCGCCGTTGTCGAGCCGGCGAAAAATAGGTGCCAGGCGGCCATCAATTTCGGCTAAAACGTCGAGCACCTCCGGCGCGTCGGGGCCGGCGTCATGGCTGGTGAAATCAACACCGACTAAGTGTACGAAAATAAAATCCGGCCACTGCGTGGTGGGCGTTTTCTTGAGCAAGAGATCGAGCGAATCGAGCGTCTTGTCATCCACGTAGGCGTACTCGTGATTAAGAATGGCCACTCCGGCCTTCACGTCGCGTGCGTCGGTGTGAGCTGTGGATCCGGTGTGAAAGGCATAGTCCAAACTCACCGAGCGCAGGTTGCGCGCACGCAGGCGATCGAACACGGTCATACCGCCGATCATGCGATTGAGTTCGGGATGGCCAGCGGGATCTTCAAAGTTGACGATGCGCCCATCGCTGACGATTTGGTTGCCGATCAAGCCCGTGCGATCCACCGGCCGCTGCGTGAGTAGCGATCCAATCGCCGGAAATGTCAGGCTGGGAAAAATCGTGCGCGCGAGGCCGATGCCTCCGCCGTGCGGGAGAAAATATGCCTGCAGCTGGGGCAGATGGCCGGCTTGCATCTCCCGTTGCAGCATCGCCGCTTGCAGCCCGTCGATCAAAAAGAAAATCACGGTTTGCCCGGAGCTATGGCTGCCGTCTTGGCCGATCCGGTCACCGTAATCTTCCGCCAAATCATAGCGCGTGGCACACGCTGTAAGCGCGGCTGAAAGCACGAGCAAAAGGAGCAGACGGGCGGAATTGAGCATGAAACTCCCTAGTGGATGCGAGAGATTCCAAGCAATTGCAGGGCCGCGGGCGGGAGGCCGCATATGCAATATAGAGGGACTGAACGGCAGAGAGGCGCACTTTTCGTCAGTCGGCGCGCCGGGGCTGGGCCTCCGACCGCCTTTGACAGGTGCCGGGGACCCGTTCGATACTGGCGCCAACTCAGTGTGGGGCCTTAGCTTAGTTGGTTAAAGCAGCCGGCTCATAACCGGCGGATCCCTGGTTCGAGTCCAGGAGGCCCTACCATTTCCTACAACCTGCAACTCTTGGACATCCAAGTTATGATTTCCCGATCCAGCGTCAGCTGGAGCGGGATTGTTGCGTCTGTGACTTGCGAGATCAATGACGGTGGAATTCGGTTTGTATGACGTTGAAGTGGCATCGAGGAAACCACTGGAGTTGAGTCCGTGTGCCAGTCGGAACTCGATGGACAGCCCCTTGGGAGTCACAACCACCCCCCAGAGAAGGTCGTTCAGCAGACTCTTCTTTGCCATCGGCGTGGCTTTCTTCCAGCCACGCTTGAACGCTTCCAAACGCTCTTTAAGGTCTGCGATTGCGTCGTCAGCGTCGGCGCTAAAGTTTTCTGTGGCTTTGAGTTGTTCGAGTTGATCCATCAAAATTTTCTTTTTACGTCCGAGGTCCTGAAGTTCTAGTGCCACAAGGCGAATACCTTCGGAGTCCGCGTCCATTTCTGCTTGGATCTTGAATGTGCGCTGAATGCCAAGACTGAGCTTTTGCACTTCAGCATTTAGTTCAGACTTCTGGCGCTTTAATTCCTCAGGCTTGACGGTGATACTTTGTCGAATGGTCTCACCAACTTTTTCAAAGTGACCAGCCTGCAGCAACATTTCGCACAAGTGCTCTGCGATTGCAGTCTCAATTTCATCGGCGGAGTGCCGCTTGTAGCTACACTTGATGACGTCGCCGGTCTTTTGAGAGTGAACGTAATAGCGGTGAACTTTATTTTTACCGTGGGCGGAAGAGCCAACAAGCGTTCCGCCGCACTCCCCACATTTCAGTAATCTTGAACCTATGAATACTCTTTTTTCAGCTCCATCAAGTCGACTGCGCTCCTTCGCCTTATTGTCTTGTAT
>JAYWAE010000141.1:0-5949 GCA_043782715.1 Pseudobdellovibrionaceae bacterium
CTAAAGCCACCCCGGCTTGACATCCGAGGTGGGCTGCCATAGCCACTCGGCATGACCAAGACGCAGCTTGAGCTGCCCCTGGAACGGCAGCGTGAGCCAGATCGCAACTTTGAGCACGGCGGCCGCAGCTTTTATTTTTTCGACTTCGACGACAACGTGGCCTTTCTGACCACGCCGATGTTCCTCTTCCATCGTGAAACGGGCAGTGAAATTCGCATCAGCTCGCGCGAGTTCGCGCAGCACAGCGGCCAAATCGGCAAACAAGGTGTCTATGCCGACTACCGGATCGATGCCAACTCAGAAAATGGATCCTTTCGCAGCTTTCGCGACAAAGACTTGTCTTTGATTGAGCGGGTACTCGGCCGTCGGCAAATGTTCGTCGAGGACTTGGCCGCAGTTTTGGGTATGCCGGATGTGCAGTGGAAGGGCCCGTCGTGGAGCTGCTTTTACCACGCGGTTTTTAATAGCCGGCCAATCGCGCTGATCACGGCGCGAGGGCACCATCCGCGCACCATCCAGCAAGGAATTCGCGTTTGGGTGGAGGAGGGCCATCTCCCACAGGAACCGAATTATCTGGCGATTTATCCGGTGAGCCATCCCGACGTTAAGACTAATTTAGGATTGCCGGGTAGCGAGTCCATTCCGATGCTCAAACAAAAGGCGCTGCGGGCGTCGGTGATGCGCGCATTTGAGGTTTATGGCACCAATCCACATCATCGGTTTGGGATGTCCGACGACGATCCTCGCAATATCGAATGGATTGTGGAAGAGATGCGCCGTTTAAAACGTGAGTTTCCCGCCATGTCATTTTTCATAATACAGACGCATGGGGATCAAATGAACAAGTTGGAAGTCTTCGCCGATCGCGTAGAGGACACGAGTATTCAACCCGATGCGCAAATGAAGCTCTTTGACGAGGAATAACGCCAGACCGCCTGGTCTTTCGCCCGGATCGCAGTCTGGCTATTTTACAGCGAAAATGAGAAAATAAATCAGCACGGCGGAGGCCTCGTCAGTTTGATCCGCCGTTTACCGATAGGATATTCAAGCCTCACCCTTGCAAGGACGGACCATGCGCTTCTTCATTTCCTCGCTCCTCGTGCTGACATTTTCTCACTCGGCCTTCGCGCAATTTCAGCGCGCACAGTCGCTCGAACTGAGCTGTGTGCATCTCTATCCGGTGCAGCTGAAGTACCTGGAGAAACACGTCAATTACGCTAAGCTTTCCAAGAATTTGGAAAAGCATACGATTGAGCAGTTTATTAAGCGTATCGACGGCTCAAAACTGTACATGCTCGACAAAGACGTCAAAGACATCGAAAAAATGATGGCCGGTTTTTTTGACAAGGCCAAAGAGAACAAGTGTGAGGCGCTCGACAAAGCCAATATTTTATTCGTCAAACGCGCGGCCGAGCGGGTGGCCTACGCCAAGCAGTATCTGGGCGCGAAATTCAAATATGATCCCAAGGTGTCCATTCAGCGCGATCCGCAAGATCGCCCGCGTCCGAAAACGACGGCGGAGGCCAATAAATTCCACGAAACTTACATGCAGTACCAAGTCGCCAGCTATCTTGCGACCGACATGAAGCTGGAGGAAGCCAAAGCTCAAATCATCCGCAACTATGAGCGCTTTCAAAAGCGCGTGGAAGAGCAGAAAAAAGAAGATCTTTATTCGAACTACCTCGACTCCTTTGCCCGCGCCCTCGATCCACATTCGAGCTATTTGTCGGCCGATGCGCTCGAGGATTTTGAAATTCAAATGCGCCTTTCGCTCGAGGGCATCGGCGCGACTCTGAGCTCGCAAGACGGTTTCACGGTGATTGAGCAGTTGATCAGCGGCGGTGCCGCGGATGCTTCCGGCAAGCTCAAGAACAAAGATAAAATCGTCGCCGTGGCTCAAGGCAAAGATGGCCCCTACACCAATGTCATCGAGATGGAATTGCGCGACGTCGTAAAACTGATCCGTGGACCCAAGGGTTCGGAAGTGCGCTTGAAGATTCTACGCAAGGCCGCCAAAGAGGCTCAGCGTTTTGAAATCACGCTGGTGCGCGATCAGATCAAACTGGAAGACGAA
This sequence comes from Pseudobdellovibrionaceae bacterium, assembly GCA_043782715.1. Taxonomy (GTDB): domain Bacteria; phylum Bdellovibrionota; class Bdellovibrionia; order Bdellovibrionales; family UBA1609; genus JALHOQ01. Next base: position 2,075 of record JAYWAE010000141.1, read on the forward strand.
GCCGCTGCGATCAGCTACATCGATCGCGAAGTGGGCGGACAGAAAATGAAGATCGGCTTGCTGAATCTGCCCTCGTTCTACGCGGACAACCGGAAAAACGGGCCGTCGGCCGCGGCTGACATGAAGAAGCTCTTGGCTGACGCCGTGAAAAACAAGGCCGATGCTATTGTGCTGGATCTCTCCACCAACGGCGGTGGATCGCTACGTGATGCGGTCGACATCGCAGGCCTCTTCTTTGGTACGGGCAATGTCGTCAAGCAAAGCCAGCGCGACAGCTCGGGCGGCGATCAAATCAGCTATGATACCCTGCGCGACACGGACCCCGCGGTGGATTGGGCCGGCCCTATGGTCGTGCTCACCAGCCGGATCAGTGCCTCGGCCTCCGAGATTGTGTCGGGAACTCTGCAAGATTACAAACGCGCCGTGATCATTGGCGGTGACCACACCTTTGGCAAAGGAACGGTTCAGTCGGTGGAGTACTTGCCGCCGGGATTGGGCGCAATCAAAACGACGGTCGGTATGTTCTTTACCGCGGGTGGAGCTTCGACTCAGCATCGCGGCGTGAGCGGCGATTTGGTTTTCCCCTCGGCCTATGCGCAAGACGACGTGGGAGAGAAAACGCTCGACTACTCATTGCCGCCGAAAAAAATTCCGTCATTTCTTTCTTCGGGCGCCTATGTGACCGAAGGCAAAGGGGCTTGGGCCCAGATTGATGCAAGCGTGGTGAAGAAGCTGAAAGAAAAGTCGGATCCGCGCGTCGCGGCCAGCAAAGAATTCCAAAAGGTCCGCGACGACCTCGACAAGCTGAAAAAGCGCGGCAAAATGCTGGTCATCGGCGACCTGCTCAAAGATCACGAAAAAGATCCCAAGAAAAAGAAGACTGGCGAAGATGGTGAAGAGGACGAAAACGCCTCGCTGTCACGCGAAGAGCGGAAGAAAAAGTACTTCGAACGCGCCGACATCGTCGAGTCGATCAACGTGGCGGCTGATTTGGCCGCGGAGTTGAACTCGCCTTCGATCAAGCTCGGCCAAAAGGGCAAGCCGGTCACCACCAGCCCAACCCCCGAAGTCAGCGAGCCCAGCGAGCATAGCTCGGTCGAATAGGAAGTGCTCCCTTGCCTTGCATTCAATATTATAAGGTGGCGAATCTTTTGACAAAGATTCGTCCGCTCAGTATCCCAGTGGTCTATGGCATTGACGAATATTCCCGTGAAAAACAGCAAGAATAAACTCGCTAAATCCAGGCCGATTAAGGCCAGCAAAAGGAGCAGCCCTAAGCCGCTCGCGTTGCCCAGCGAATTGCTGTTGCAGATGCATGGGTTGATGGTGAAATCGCGGGTACTCGAAGAGCGCCTGATCAAAATCTACAAAGCCGGCGAGGCCTACTTTTGGATCGGTGCACCGGGTGAGGAAGCCTTTGGTGTTCCGCTCGGGCTCCTGGTCAAAAAGGGCAAGGGCCCCCGCTACGACTATCTGCATATGCACTATCGCGCCACGCCTACGATGGTGGCAATGGGCATGCCGATGATCGATTCCATTCGCCTAATGATGAACCGCTCGACCGACAAGTGCACAGGCGGGCGCAATTTTTCGAATCATTACTGCTTTCCCGAATGGAATGTGGCGCCGGTGTCTTCGCCGATCGAAGTGCAATATGGAATGGCGCTCGGAACTGCGCACGTGCAACGCCGGCACAAAAGCGACAGCTTGTCGATCGTCACTGGTGGCGATGCCGGCTCGGCCGAGGGTGATTTCGCGAGCTGCTTGATTTGGTCGACCCGGCCCGCTGCCGAGTTGCCGATTTTGATCACGGTGCAAAACAACAAGTGGGGAATTTCCACCAGCTACGACAATCAGCATGGTGAGACCAATGTCGCCGACCGCGGCAAGGCGTTCAACATGCGCACACGCGTGATCAACGGCAATGATCCGATTGAAACTTACATCGCGCTCAAAGAAGAAATGAATTACATTCGCAAGCAGCGCAAACCGGTGCTGCTCGAGGCGCGCGTGTCGCGGCTCTACGGCCACTCCTCGGCCACGGGCGCGAACTTGATTCCCGAAAATGACAGCGTTTTGAGCTTTGAGAAACAGCTTTTGCAAAATGGCGTTTTGAAAGAAAAAGACGCCGGAAAACTTTGGGCGGATTACGAAGAGGAAGGCCGTCAGGCACAGGAAATCGCGCGCGCTGAGCCGGCGCCCACCGGCGATAGCGTATGGGACCACACGTATGCCGGTGGTGAAAACGCCGACTGGAGGAAATTCTAATGGCCAGCTTAGCGCAAGCCATTCGCATGGCACTCCATTACGGTGAAAAACATTTGGATGTGAAAGACATCTTCGGCCAGGATGTGGGGGCTCCGCTCGGCGGCGTGTTCACGGCGACTCAAGGTTTGAAGAACGCTTGGAACACACCGCTCGACGAGCGCGGCATCATCGGCATGGCCATGGGTATCGCCATGACCGGCGAGCGCTGCGTGGCCGAGATTCAATTTTGCGATTACATCTTCAATACGATCGATCTTTTAAAAATCGCCGGCAACACCAACTGGGTGTCGAACGGTAACTATCCAATGCCACTGGTGGTGATGACTCCGGTTGGTGCGGGTATTCGCGGCTCGGTTTATCACAGCCACTCGTTCGATGCGTGGGCTACGCGCTTGCCGGGATGGAAAGTGGTGATGCCGTCCAATTCGCTCGACGCTTACGGCTTGCTGCTGTCGGCGATTCAAGATCCGAATCCCGTTTTGTATTTGAAACCAAAGGCCCTCATGCGGGTGCGCAGTGAGGACTTGATTCCCGGTGAGCCCGAGGATCAAAAAGAGCTGAAAAACCGCATCGACGCGCCCATCGGCGAGCGCAAGGACTGGAAGCCGCGTTGGCCTGACCTGCAGGAATACATGGTGCCGATCGGCCAGGCTAAAACCACTCGCGCCGGCCGGGACATCACGGTCGTCACCTACGGTCGGCATGTTTTGATGTGCAACAAGGTTGCCGATGATTTGGCGGCTGAGGGTGTATCGGTCGAAGTGATCGATCTGCGCTCGCTCTATCCCTATGATTGGCAAACTTTGAAGTCCTCGATTGGACGCACGCGCCGTGTGCTTTTCGTCAATGAAGACACGGAAGTCACCAACTTCGGAGAGCACTTGGCCTACCGGGTGACGCAAGAGTTGTTCTATTCCATCGATGCGGCTCCGCGGGTTTTGGCGGGCAAAAATCTTCCCGGCATCGGTTTACATGCGAATTTGGAAGAAAATTCGGTTCCGCAACACCACGACATCGAAAAGTCGATTCGCGATGTTCTCGCGGAAGCGCCGTAAACGAAGTGGCCAAGCTCAAGCCCTTCGATCGTTACGCCCATTATCTGCGCGCCGTGCAGGCACCAGACATGGACACCGAGTTTATTCGCGACGCTTACAAAGAGCTGCGCGGTGGCCGTCCGTTTCTTATTCGTGAGGATTTTTGCGGGACCTTCGCCAACTGCTGCCAGTGGGTAAAGGAACACCGGGACAATCGTGCCATCGGCATCGATTTAGATGGCGAACCGATTGAATACGGCAAAAAGCACTACCTTTCCAAGCTCAAAGAGCACCAGCAAAAGCGTGTGCAACTCATACAAGGCAGTGTGATGACTGCCAAGGTCCGGCCGGTTGATGTCGTAGTGGCGTTTAATTTTTCATTCTTTCTCTTTAAATCACGGTTGATGCTACGGCGTTACTTTCAGCAGACGCGCAAGGGTTTGAAGCGGGATGGCCTGCTGATCGTAGATTGCTTCGGCGGCAGGGACACTCAGCAGGGCAACGAGGAGAACACGAAACTCGGCGGGTTCACTTATTATTGGGAGCAAGAGGATTTTGATCCCGTTTCCGGCG
>JAYWAE010000142.1:0-15889 GCA_043782715.1 Pseudobdellovibrionaceae bacterium
CGACATGCGCCTGAGTCAGCAGACCAAGGCGCAGAAACTGCTCCTCAAGCTGCGGCTGAGCGATGTCGCGAAAGTCGTCGAAGCCCGCGCCCATGTCGAGCGCATTGCCGTCCGCGTTCAAAATGGTCAAGTCGACAGCAAACCCAAAGTTGTGCATCGATCCACGGTCCGGATTGCCGATGTACTTTTCACCCTCGGTTCCAACCACGTGGCTCCATAGCACACGCTGGATCGAACGCGGGCGTAAGGCATCATAAATCAAGAAGCGAAATCCCGGCCGCGAAGCCGCCAGTTGATCCGCTGCTTTCTCCAGCATGACCGCGGAGAGATGGTGTAAAAAAGCCCGATTGAATTCGCCGTACATGTCGACGCCGACGAAATTGTTGGTGCTGGCATAACGGATGTCGAGTTCCCAGCGCGGGCCGGGCTTCAACTCGATAAAATCGCGTGAGGCCAAAACATATTGCAGAGAATCACGTACGCCGGAGGCCGTCGGACTCATTTCTTCTTATCCTCTTTTTCGAGGGCCTTCTCGGTGTCCTTGATCATCAGCTCCACCGTCGGCATCGGACCCTTGGCGGGCTTGATGCGCGCACCTGGCGCTGGAGTTTTGCCGGGTGCCGCCTTGGGTGATTGTACAGGTGCTGCGGGTTTAGCCACAGGACGAATGCGCGTGTTGACCGGCGCAGCTTTGGGCGGTGGCGGCGCCGGCCGCGGCACCGGATCGGAATTGAAAAGCCTCTCGTCGTACTTGTCCGGCTTCACATTGAACTTGTCCTCGTAAACTTGCGGCTCTGAAGGGCGCGGCGTGGGCATGTAAAACGATCCGTCGAACGTCAATCCCACCGTGCCGGTGAATCCGTCTGCGCTGTTGCGGCCCATGTAGGTAAACGCCGCGCTCGCGTACACGCCCATTTGTCCAAAATGGGTTCCCACCATCAGCGCAAACTCATGCGAGGCTGGATTTAAAGCATAAAATTTGTATGAGCTCGCATCCACCTTAGTGAGAAACGAATCGCGCTCGATGCCGTTGTCTGAATTGCTGTCATTGGCAATGGTTTGATAGCCGCGGAATTCGCCTTGAATCCACCATCCGTTTTCGGGCAGCCATTGAATTCCCAGATGATAGGGCATCAACGAGGCGCGCCCCTCATCGCGATACTGATAGCCAAGATAGCCAAACGGGCGCCAGTCGCCCCAAGTGGCAGTCAACCAAGCCCCGGCGATTAAGCTCAACGCACCATCACTCAACAGTGGATCTTCGGTGCTCAAGTTGACACGCGCGAACGGATAGCGGACTTCGGCATCGGGAATGAGGTCGAACGAGGCATAATGATACCAATATTGCCCGCCCGCCCAGGCCTCGCTAATGCCTGAGTTGGAGTGGGCCTCAACCGGCGCGGTGATATCGCGCTGGCGATAAGCGGTGGTTTCGCCACCGGTGAATCCGGCGTGAAAGCGGATTTCTTCCGTCCAATCGAAAATAAATTCACCCAGCGCCGACATGGTTTTGAGGTTCGTGCCGTTGGGCAGCGCATTCTTGTTGCCGTCGCCACCGTAGTTGGCGGAGGTATTGTACAATGAGAACTCGCCGCGCAGCTGGAACTCGCCCGGTGCCGGCGGCGGTAACAGCTGGGCATGTGCGGGAGAGACCGACAAAACGCTAAGCGCAGTAAATAATAAAGTGAGCATAACCGTCTTAAAATGCTACCTTACGATTCAATTTTGACCAAGGCCCGAAAATGAAAGACAAACGTCTACTCATCATATTCCTCACGGTGTTTATCGACCTGGTCGGTTTCGGCATCATCATTCCGATGAATCCGTACTTGGCCAAAGCCTTCGGCGCATCCGCGTTCGAGGTCGGTCTGTTGATGAGCTGCTACTCGCTCATGCAGTTCTTGTTTTCTCCCTTTTGGGGACAGCTCAGCGACCGCATTGGCCGCAGGCCGGTGATATTGATTAGCCTCTTTGGCGCCGCCGCGGCCCACCTCAGTTTTGCATTTGCCACGAGTTTCTGGATGCTTGTGCTGGCCCGTTCGCTCGCCGGTTTATTCGGCGGCAATCTTTCGGCGGCCATGGCCTACATCGCCGACATCACGCCTGAGAAGGACCGCAGCAAGGGAATGGGGCTGATCGGCGCGGCCTTTGGTCTAGGTTTTATTCTCGGGCCGTTGATCGGTTACGTCTTCAGCCGCGTGGGACTACAGCTCGGTACGGTGCCACCTCTCGGTGAAAGTTTCCCCGCCGTGGTTGCCGCCGCGATTTGCTTTAGCAATTTTTTATTCGCGTGGCGCTGGCTACCTGAATCGCGCAAGGGCAGTGCAGCCCGGGCCAAAGAGGGGCGTTTTGCACGCATCGCGCGCGCCTTCACCACGCCGGTGCTCGGCGCGCTCATGTTACTCGTATTTATGAACACCTTCGCGCTCGCCCACGTCGAAGCCACACTTTTTCTCTACGTCAAAGATCAATTCGGCTGGCCGGCGTCGACCGCCAGCGCGGGCTTCGCGTACATCGGCGTGATCATGGTGATCACGCAAGGCTATTTGATTCGCAAACTCATGCCTAAATACGGTGAGCGCAATGTGCTGGTCACCGGCCTCTTGCTGTCCGCGCTCGGCTTCGGCCTGTGCAGCCTCGCCGGTGGTGTTGGTGCGCTCGCGATCGGTGTGACCTTTCTCGGTTTTGGCAATGGCATGGCCAACCCTTCGCTTTCAAGTTCTGTCAGTCTCCTATCCGGCGCCGATGTCCAAGGTAACAACCTCGGCGTGTCGCAGAGCTTGTCCTCACTTGCGCGCATTCTCGGACCTGCAACTGGTGGACTACTCTATCAAAGTGCCGGACCCTGGAGTCCTTTCGCCGCCGCAGCACTCGTATGCGCTCTCGGTTTGCTGATCGCGCTCACCTATCGCACCCGCATGCCACAAGGCGGACGGGCGCACTGATATGGAAATCGGTTTGTTTCAGTTGGAAAATCTGATTCTCACGCGCTCGCAGTTCGTATTTTTCGATTTGCGTTCTAACCCCGGTGATCCGCATGCGCAGTTGACCACTGTTTATAAATCAGCTGAGCGCCTCAAGCCCGAGGCAGTCGACGACAGCCTGCGCAGTAAAAACGTACCCACTTCGGCACCAGTGGTTCTACTCTGTGAGAACGGAAAAGCTTCGCGAGAAGTGGCGGACCGGCTCGAAAAAGCCGGTTACCAAAACGTCTATGTAGTGAAGCGCGGGGAAGAAGGATTGCTATCCGAGCTCTGAGTGCGCGGGTTATCGAGCACGAAATAGAGCACGACGTAGCCGACAATCGTGGCGCCAAATGAAATCAGTGAGAGGCAGATCGTCAGAAAGCGCACGATTCCGATTTCCAACTGCGTGCGCACGGCGATCTTGGCGCAAACTCCCAAAAGCTTGCTGTCGAGCGCTTGTATAGTTTTGTCTTCGCGAGGCAGCGAGATGGCTAAGAGAATATAAAGCCAGAAACCGGCACCAAGAAACAGCACCGAGATCAACCAAAGCAGGCGAAAGACTCCGACAGAAATATCTAAAGAACGAGCCAGTCCTTTACAAACGCCCAAAACCGCTCCATCTTGCGCACGTACCCATTTCATTTCCATGGATTTAGAGCCTCCTTAAGACTCTCCGCCTAAATGAATCCGAGGATGTGCTGGTAGCAACGTTTAACATGTTGCGTTAATTAATTTAATGGGCTAGTCCGAATTGACGCTAGGGATATGAGTTAACAAAATAAAAGTTGTTTATGACCGAGAGGACCCAATGAAACTGCTATGCCTGAGCAACGATGAAGCACTTGGAAATCGCGTATGTGCGGAAGCGGATCGGTTGAACTGGAGCGCCGTTTTGGTGCGTGACCGCGGCTCCATTGGTCAAGCTGTGCGTCAATACGATCCCGATTTGCTTCTCGTCGACATCGAAGACACCGCCGACCTCGAGTGGTGGAAAGACGCGCGCGTCGACACCAAGCGCCCGATTATTTTCCTCAATCAAGAGTTGAGCGAAGAGTTTCTGTCCAAAGCGCTCGACGCCGGCGCGGACGCCTTTATTCCCAAGCCTTTGTTTTCTTCGCGTCATTTCGAAGCCCGCATCAAGTCGCTTTTGCGCCGCCAACAGCTCGGTCAAAACAAGCTGTACATCACCAAGTTCGGCCTGATGGTCGATAGCGAACGCTACCGGGTCGAAATCGCCGGTCAAGGCGTGGACTTGACGCTAACCGAATTCAAAATTCTGCGCGAATTGGCATCGGAAGACTCCAAAGTCGTCTCGCGTCTGGAAATTCAAACCCGCGTTTTCGGCCAGGCCAAATTGAGCAACCGGTCGCTTGATGTGCATGTCTGCGCTCTCCGCAAAAAGGTCAAAGCCCGCGGCCTGGATATCGATTCCGTCCGCGGCGTCGGCTACCGTCTGAGCCTTGTAACGCCCTCGGCCTGATGCTAACATCCCGGGGGCATGGAGCTACCCGATAGATACAATCCCAAAGACGTCGAAGGGCGCATCTACCAGTGGTGGATGAGCCGCGGCTATTTCAAGGCCGAAGACAAATCCACCCGCATTCCTTACAGCGTGATTTTGCCGCCGCCAAATGTGACCGGCCAGCTGCACCTGGGCCACGCGCTCAACCACACCGTGCAAGACACGCTGGTGCGCTGGAAGCGTATGAGCGGTTACAACGTGCTGTGGATGCCAGGCACCGATCACGCCGGCATCGCCACGCAAAGCGTAGTCGAACGCGAGTTGAAGAAAGAAAAACTGGATCGGCGGCAAATGGGCCGCGACGCTTTTGTCGAGCGCGTTTGGGCGTGGAAGGAACAATACGGCGGACGCATCGTCGAACAGATGAAGCGCTTGGGCGATTCTTGCGATTGGGATCGCCAAGTTTTCACGCTCGATGAGGGCGTTTCGAAAGCGGTACGTAAAACGTTCGTTGAACTCTACAAAAAGAATTTAATCTACAAAGGCTTGCGCCTGATCAATTGGAGCCCGGCGCTCGAGAGCGCAATCTCCGATCTCGAGGTCGAGTATCGCGAAGTGAAAGGCAGCATCTGGCACATTCGTTATCCGTTAGCGGACGGCAGCGGTTCGGTGGAAGTCGCGACGACGCGTCCTGAAACCATGCTCGGTGACAGCGCGGTGGCTGTTCATCCCGAGGACGAGCGCTATCAAGCGATGATTGGCAAGCAAGTGAAGCTGCCGCTCACCAACCGCACGATTCCGGTGATTGCCGATACCTACGTCGATCGCGAATTCGGTTCCGGCGTGGTAAAAATCACGCCCGCCCATGATTTCAACGATTACGCCGTCGGCCAGCGCCACAAGCTGCCGATGATCAATATTTTGAACAAAAACGGCACGCTCAACGAGAACGGCGCCGCTTACCAGGGCAAGAAAGTCGCCGAGGCGCGCAAGCTCGTACTGGCCGATCTCGAAGCGCAAGGGTTTTTAGTCAAGACCGAGCCGCACACGCATCAAGTCGGGCACTGCTCGCGCACCGAGTGCGTAGCTGAGCCGTTCCTTAGCGAACAATGGTTTGTGAAGACCGGCCCGTTGGCGACACCCGCCAAGCGCGTGGTCGAGAGCGGTACGATTCAATTTGAACCCGAGAGCTGGGCCAAAACTTACTTGCACTGGATGGACATCATTCAAGATTGGTGCATCTCACGCCAGCTGTGGTGGGGCCACCGCATTCCGGTTTGGAACTGCGCCACTTGCAACAAACCGACCGTCGCCGAGATCGATCCCAGCGAGTGCTCCCATTGTAAGAGCAAAGAGATCGCGCAAGAAGAAGACGTGCTCGACACTTGGTTTAGTTCGGCATTGTGGCCGTTCTCCACCATGGGTTGGCCCGCAGACAATGAATTGCAAAAGACATTTTATCCGACCACCGTCATGGTCACCGGCTTTGATATCATTTTCTTTTGGGTCGCCCGCATGATCATGATGGGACTCGAATTCAAAAAAGACGTTCCGTTCCGCACCGTTTACATCCATGGCGTGATCCGCGATGCCCAAGGCAAAAAGATGTCGAAGTCGCTCGGCAACGCCGAAGATCCGGTGCAGCTGATTGAGGATTACGGCGCCGATGCTTTGCGCTACACGCTGCTGTCGCAAATCGCCGGCGGCCGGGATTTGAAATTCTCGCTGCCGCGGCTCGAAGGCTATCGCAATTTCATGAACAAGCTGTGGAACGGCACGCGCTTCGCACTCGGTAATCTCGCCGACTTCATAGGCGCGACGCTCGAGACCTTGCCCAATAGATCCGAGCTGAGCGATGCGGACCAATGGGTCATCTACAAGCTCGGCGTTGTGGAAAAAGAAGTGGACGAGATGCTCAAACTGTACCGCTTCTCCGACGCGGCCAATACGATGTACTCGTTCGTGTGGCACACATTCTGTGATTGGTATTTGGAGTTCACTAAGCCGATTTTTCTCGATCAAAGCGGTAAGCCTGACCGGGCTGCCACTCAGCTGGTGATGGCCCATGTGCTCAACCGTATCGTGCGCTTGATGCATCCCTTCGCACCGTTCATCACCGAAGAGATTTACCAAAAACTGCCTCTGCGCGGAGAAGCTTTGATCGTCGACGCCTATCCGACCCCGAAGAACGACAAAGCGTTCCTGGCTCTCGGCAGTGAAGAGGTCGCCATCGATCTCGATTTGGTGCGCGAAGTGATCACGGCGATCCGCAATATTCGCGGTGAGAACAGAATTAAACCGGGTTTGAAGATCAATGTGCGCCTGGCCCCGCAAGACGAGCGCGCGCAAAAAGTGGCCGGCGCCAACAAAAACGCGATTATGACTATGTCGAGACTCGAAACTTGTGAAATCGGCGAGGCGGGTTCGCTGGCCAAATGCGCCGTTCAACCCGTGCAAGTGAAGTCGATGCGCTTGGATGTAATTGTCCCACTCGAGGGCTTGGTCGACATCGAAGAAGAAGTGAAGCGCATCCGTAAGACGATCGAGAAGCTGCAAAAAGATGTAGGCTCTTTAACAGCGCGCCTCAGCGACAAGAATTTCGTCGCCAACGCGCCTGAAGAAGTCGTCGAGCAAGGGAAACGGCAATTGGAAGAATCACGCGGTCAAATTGGAACACTGGAAATGGCGCTTGGGCGTCTGCTATAGGAGGCAGTTGTGAGGGAGTCGGTGAATGTGATGGTGAAAGTGATTGTGAATGTGACTGTGGCGGCGACCGTGGCTTTTGTTCTAGGCGGATGCACCTCACAACAGATGGCCACTGAAGAGCAGGGCGATGGCTGCCAAAGCCCGATCGGCTTCATTCAAGAAGGACACTCGAAGACTGGCTATCTTCAGCCAATCGCTCAGGGTGGAGCGAACTGCGAGCAGGGGGAAATCACTTGCCGGAATGGGCAGTGGACAGGCGCATATATCAATCCTTCGTGCACTCGGCAGCGCTAAGGAAGAGGAACTGGTTAAAGTTATAGTTAGAGTAGAGTTAGAGTCGAAGTCGAAGAACTAAAACCAAATTCTAAACTTCGACTTCGACTTTAACTGTACTCTAACTTTAACTCTAACCAGCCCTGCCTACTGCCAACCTCTAGTTATTCGAGGTCGTAACGCCATCTCCCTGAACGAAGAATCCCACCGAATTGCGCGACTCTTTAAATACGGTCTTCACCGTCCAATTGAGATTCATGCCTAGGCCGGCCACCGGGCTGGTGAGCGTTCCGAGATTCACCGCCTGATCCACCGCCATATCGGCGTTGAAGGTGTAGCCCCACATCACGTTGAGTTCGCTTGGTACGACTGTGGCGTTGGCGAGGTACTGGCCGAGCTGGCCTTTGCCGCCGCCGTAGTTGTACTGCAAGCGGAAGCGGAACTTGACGACTTCCATTCCAAAACCGTTTTTGTATTTCACTTCATACGACTTCACGACCGGCGCATGCCAATGCTCGAGGTCGGCCCAGCAGGTCAGGCCGCGCGGTAGAGCGTGCACGACTTGCGTGGTGACGTTGACTACGGGTTTGTTGGCTTCAATGATCTTCCAGACTTGTTCGCCGATGGTGACGATTTGATTCCAGTCGATGCCTTCGAGAATCGCCGGATGATCAAGCGACGAGCGGCCGCTGCAATCATTCGCGATTTCTAGCGGAACGATAGCCGCGACTTGCGCCAATTCCTCTACATTTACCTGAGCCACATCCCAGTTCGACGTGTACGGGAGCGCCTGAGTCGTGACCGCCTTAGCCTGAGCGTTGACCGAGAACAGAACCAGAACCGCAATCTTGCATAAATTTTGTAACATAATTCCCCCTCTAGCTGCGCAAGCTAGCAGACTTGGCTTGCGCAGTTCAACTGCAACTTCACATGAGATTCACAGAGTAAACGGCCGGCGTATCCGAATGCCTACTTTGTCAGGCCGATTTCGTTCAGACGTTCGAAAAGGAAATCATTGGCTAGTATATCTGGATACTTCGCACCGATTGAACGGCAAGACGGAATGCAGGTCAAAAGCGCATCGGGGTTGGGATGCATGAAGAACGGCATCGAATAACGGCTGACGTTGGGGCCGGTCGGATTGACCACGCGATGAGTGGTCGACGGGATCAGTTCGTTGGTGATGCGCGCGAGCATGTCACCCGAATCCACGATGATGGTGTCGGGCGCAGCATCGACGGCCAGCCACTCACCTTCACGCGTGAGCAATTCGAGGCCCGAGCTGGAAGCGCTTACGAGTAAAGTAATCAAGTTTATATCTTCGTGGGCTGCGGCGCGCACCGCGCCCGGTGTGGCGCCGTTGACAACTGGCGGGTAATGCAGCAGGCGCAAAATCGAGCTGCCGGTGTCGGTCATGCGGGTGAAATAATCTTTCTCGACCGCGAGCGGACCGGTCAGCGCTTGCAGCAAAATGCGGCCAGTGTCGTCGAGCGCTGCGAAAATATTTTTGAATACCGGCTCGAAATCCGGCACGGCAGGCGGCCAAACGTTGTCGGGGAAGAATCTCTTCAGGCGGTGTGAAGGCGCCAGATCGCGGCCCACATGCCAAAATTCTTTTAAATCGCCGAGCTTGGAATTTTTAGCGTGCTCCTTGCCGAATGGAGTGTAACCGCGCTGATTGCCGCCCTCGTGGCTGACGAGGCTCTTTTTTACATCTTCGGGTTGAGCAAACAGCTTTTCGCTGAGAGCGTAGGCGTTGTGCAGCAAGGGGATGTCAATCGGGTGGTCGCGCAAAACGATGAAGCCGTACTCCTTGAGGCCTGCGAAAAGCTGGCCGATAAACTCGTGCTTTTCACCGGCCGAACCGTGCGTATAGGCCCTTAAGGATAGTTCAGGAACGCCGCTCATAGTCTCCCCCTGGATGATCGTACGGGTAACGTAATCGCAGGGGGTGGTCAAGGATTGGGCATTGCCAGCTGGAAAGACATCGTTTTATCCTATTTGGCATGAGAAAACCCGCGTCTGCACTAATGGTGATTCTATTTTGTTTGGGCTGCGCCAAGGCTGCGCACCGCGACCATGTTCCAGCGACTGCATTCAAGGTGGTCGACGAGGCGACACTTACGGCGCTGAACGACGCTCAATTGGATTTAAGAGCGGCGCAGGAGTTGGCGTTCAATCCCGCGCCTCCAGCCGTCACGGTCGGCGACAAAGTCACCAACATGGGAAAAGCGCTGGCGTCGAGCACTTGCGTGCATGGGGACGGAAAACAAATCGAGCCCCCGGCGCTGCCGGATTTCAGTAAAAAATGGGATTTTCTCTGGTACGTCGAAAATGACGGCAAAGCCATTTGCCCGGCCACGGTCAAACACTCGCTCGATTTCAAAATCGACGACAAGGATCCCACCGCCAATCAACTCGCCATCATCCGCAGTTTTCAAGCCACGGCCAGCGAGTTTCGCAAGTTGAACTCGTTTTGGTACATGGCGACCGAAGGTGATCCCGCGGTCGGCGGCTTAATTGCGGCTAAAAAAGTTCCCGGTGGGCGGCAAGTCACCGGCCACATCGGTTTGATTCTCCGTTTCGAGGGCATCGCGCAAGACGTGCATGTCTCCATCGACCTTGTGAACAATGTGCGCGGCACCACGGCAACCGGTTATGGCGCAGTCATTGTGCGCATTGGGCCCGCCACATCCCTCGGCACCGTCAGCTGGAACACTCGTGAGCCCAGTCCCATCACGTACGTTCTCAATGGCAAATCCATCACGGAAAAAGACTTTCAAAGCCTTTTTTCCGCTCTCGGCGTGCTTGAACTTATAGATTACGCCAAAAAAATGTAGTACATCAGGAGTCCAGTGAAGAAGCACCATTCCCCGCGCGCGTCCCGCCACTCACGCGAAGCGACCGGCATCATCAAACGCCATCCCGACGGTTTCGGGTTTTTTATCTCCGACGACAACGAAGATCCCGACGTCTACATCCCCCGGCAAAGCATGAAGGGTGTCATGACCAATGATCGCGTCCGCGTCAGCGTGGAGCGCGAGCAAGGCGGCGACCGCTTTCGCGGCGAGGTCATCGAAATCGTAAAACGCTCCGTGACCCGCGCGATGGGGCAGTTCAAACCGAGCGGGCCCGGCAAAGGCATTTTGTACGACCGCAGTTTTGGCTGGGGAGAAGATCTTCAGGTTTCTTACCCGCCGAACATTCCCTGCAAAGAGGGCGAGTTGGTGGTTGTGCAAGTCGAAGACTATCCAGATTCGACACGCGGGTTTTGCGGCCGCGTGATCTCGGTGATCGGCGATGTCGCGGACCCGATGAACGATTCAATTCGCATGCTGCACGCGCATAATATTCCGTTTGAGTTTAGCAAGGCGTCCATTCAACAAGCGGATGCGCTGGCGCCCGAAGTGACTGAGAAAGACTGGGCCGGGCGCAAAGACTTGCGCGCCTTGCCGATTATCACCATCGACGGGAAAACCGCCAAAGATTTTGACGATGCCATTCTCACCGAGACCACTGCAAACGGATTTCATTTGATCGTGGCCATCGCTGACGTCAGCCACTATGTGCGCGAAGGCTCGGCGATTGATGCGGACGCGTACTTACGCGGCACCTCGACTTACTTTCCCAATTTCGTGGCGCCGATGCTGCCCGAGAAATTGAGTAATGAACTTTGCTCTTTGAAGCCGAAAGTTCCGCGCCTGGCCTTGGTCGCCGACATGCAACTCGATTTTCAGGGTAATTTGACCTCTAGCGAATTTTACGAGGGTGTGATTCAAAGTGCCGCGCGTGTCACCTACGGTGAGGCGCAAGAGGTGGTGGATGGAAACACTCCGGCGCAGTTCAAACACGTTGAAGTGAATATTAAAAAATCGGCCGACCTGGCCAAAGTACTGATGGCGAAACGCTTTCGTGAGGGTTCGCTCGATTTGGAGCTGCCGGAAACGACCATCGAAGTCGACGACACCGGCCAACCGGTTGACATCATCCGCTCGGAGCGCCTGTTTGCGCACCGGCTGATCGAAGAGTTGATGTTGATGGCCAACGTCGCGGTGGCTCGCTTTTTCAAAGAGAAACAAATTGAAGCCATGTACCGCGTGCACGAAGAACCGAACCCGGACGCCATGAAAAATTTCGAGTCATTTTTGCGCGCGTTTGGCTTTAAGCACAAATTGGATAGTGGACACTTGCAGAAAAAAATCACTCAAGCGCTGGAGCATTTCCGCGACCATCCCAAGGCTCATGTCTTGAACATGCTGGCGCTGCGCTCGTTGGCTCAGGCCAAGTACTCGCCTCACAACTTGGGACATTTCGGTTTGGGTTTTGCCGATTACACGCACTTTACTTCGCCCATCCGCCGCTATCCCGATTTGATCGTGCACCGGTTGGTGAAGGCCATTCTCTATCCCAGCAAGGGCTACAAAATCATGCCGCTGGAAAAGTTGGAGACCGACGGCACAGTCTTGAGTGGCTGTGAGCAGCGCTCGGTGAAGGCGGAGCGTCAGATTCATGCGATTAAGAAAGCGCGCTTCATGACCCAACATTTGGGTGAAGAGTTTGACGGCGTGGTCAGTTCGGTGACTCGCTTTGGTTTGTTTGTATTGCTCCGTCAATTCGACATCGATGGTTTATTGCGGGTTGAAGAACTGGGCGGCGACCGTTTCGAATACGATGAAGAAAAAATGAGGCTGGTGGCGCCGAAGTCTGGTATGTCCTATGAAATCGGCGACGTGGTGCGTATCACAGTCGTCAAAGCCGACGTTGAAATGGGACAAGTGGATTTTCTAATGGCCGGGCAAACGGAGCGGGCCGCGCCACAAGACCGGTCGCGGCCGCAGCAAGGGCGTTCGCAGCAGGCACGTCCTCAGCAAGGGCGTTCGCAGGGTAAATCCGGCGGCGGGAACAAGCACGGCAAACAGGAGAAGCGATCGAATGTGGAAAAGGCGAAACAGCCCTTTTCGAAACGCGGCCAGGCTAAAGACGATTCTGGCGGTGTTCGCAAGTCACGGGTTTCACCACCTCGCCGATCGCGCTAAACTCGGGCGCTTCGTTCTCGACCGGCTGATGGCCAAAGACCTCGAGCACTTGCCTGCGCCTGAGCGCGTGCGCATGAGCTTTGAAAAGCTCGGTCCCACGTTCGTTAAACTCGGGCAGCTACTCGCCACGCGACCGGATTTAATTCCACCTGAATTTTCTGAAGAATTTAAAAAACTGCACGATCAAGTGCCTGGCGTTGCGTTTTCGGAAATCGAAAAAATGCTGATGGCCCATTTCGGTGCACCAGTCGGGGAGATTTTTTCAAAATTTGATGAAACTCCGATGGCCGCCGCCAGCATTGCGCAAGTTCACCGTGCGCGGCTGAAAGACGGTAGCGAAGTCGTGGTCAAGGTGCAGCGGCCGGGAATCGAAAACGTGATTCAAGACGATCTGCAGATTTTGCGCGGGCTTGCCGAACTCGCCGATCGCTATCTTCCCGAAACCCGCATCTACAATCCCAAAGGTATCATCGCGGAATTCGCGCGCACGATGGAGCAAGAGACCAACTTCATCCTCGAGGCCAATAATATTCGCCGCTTTTCGCTGAACTTCGCGACCGAAAGTGACATCGTGATTCCGCGCGTTTACTCCGAATTTACCGGTAAGCGCGTGTTGGTCCTCGAGGCGCTTGACGGTATTCCGCTCAGCCAAGGGCGGGCGCTGGAGCAAGAGGGCGTGAATCCAGAGGACGTGCTCAAGCGCGGCCTTCGGGCCTATCTAAAAATGGTTTACTCGGACGGCATGTTCCATGGCGACCTGCACGCCGGCAACGTGCTGCTCATGGCGGGTGGCAAGATCGGTTTGATTGATTTTGGCATTGTCGGCCGCTTGAATCGTAAAACACAGAATGCGATCGCCAATATGTTCCTAGCTTTGGCCGAGGAAGACTACGATCGCATGGCCTACATGTATGTCGACCTCGCGCCATTCACGGAGAGAGTCGACGTCGACGAATTCGCGCGTGATGTGCGCGATTTAATCGCGCCGTACTTTGGCTTGACGATGAAGAACGTCAATATGGGGCGCATGCTGCTCGATTCGACTGCGGTCGCGGCCAAGCACGGGCTAGTTTTACCGGCCGAGCTCGTGTTGTTTTTTAAATCCATCGTCTCACTTGAAGGCATGGGTAAGGTCCTGCTCGCCGATTTCGACTTTCTTACTTACTCACTCGAATTTTCCAAAGAGATGGTCCAGTCCGGGGTCGAACCGCGCCGGATGATCGCCGACGCGGGCGTTTTCGCGCGCGATGTGAACTCCCTGGTCTCGACTCTGCCGCGCCAGCTGAAGCAGGCGCTACGCCGGATCAATGATCCTGATTTCACCATTCAGCTTAAGTCCAAGGACGTGGAGGAGCTGCGTAAAACCATGGAGCGTGGCTATTGGATGCTCTTCTGGGGGATGATTCTGGCAGCGGCGACGTTGGGATTGATCCTCAAGTACTAGACTTTTCCCGGCCCTCAATCCGGTGCCAATTCAGCCGTTAGATAGTTAACCTAGGCTAACACTCGAGGCACAACATATGTTCCCATCTGATGCAAAAATCCTGATTGTCGACGATTCCAACTTTGCGCGCACCATGCTCAAGAACAGCCTGCGCGAGCTCAAATTCTGGAAAATTTTAGAAGCAGCCGACGCCAAAACCGCACATGCGCTAATGATCGAAGACGAACAGAAAAAAGATCCCGTGCAACTGGTGATTGTGGATATCCATATGCCGGAAGTGAACGGCTTGATGCTTTTGAAATGGATTCGCGAACAAGAAGCCACGAAGACGATGCCGGTGATCATCGTCACTTCCAGCCAAGAGAAGAATGAGATTTTGGAAGCCGGTAAGCTCGGCGCCAGCCACTACGTCGTCAAACCGTTTGATATGAAAACGTTGAAAGAAAAAATGATTAGCACCTGGCAGAAGCATGGCCAAAAATTCGCTGAAGGCTTGCGCCGCCCTGGTTAGATAAGCCGCAATCATCAGCCGAAGACCCAATTCACCAATCGTCGAACGCCGCTTTACGTGCCTTCCGCTGCAACCAATCTAAATCAATGTTGCTCAGATCCGGCGTGCGAAAGCTTCGCTTGAATCTAAGCACGTTGCCGACGATGCGGTCGCCCGCCTCTTGCTTAACCACGCTCGATGGCTCGTGAGTGAGGCGAAAGATAAATGAGAGATCGAGGAATTGGCTGTCCTTGAAAGCGAGGCGATTGACGATTTCAAAACTGCAGAGCTTGCGCAGGATGTGATCGATATAGAACCGCAGGTGGCGTTCGCCCGCAAAGACGGTGGACCGGCTCCAGTCGCAGTGGGTGTTCTTAAAATGCAAGCGCGCATTGATCGTGCCGCTGACTCCGTTGAGTGCGAGCACTTCTGGAAACTCGAGCATGCCGCGGATTTCTTCGAGGACACGGTTGTAACTGGAAAAATGCTCGATCTCCCTGAACGTTCCACCCTGGACACCGAAGTCGGTGTTGTGCCACCCGTCGCCTATGATTTGGTTTTGCGGCGAAGACGGGGCGGTTGAGCGAAGGTCGAAATTGAGCGGAGTGGGTGTGAGTTGCGAGAGGGAGAGGTGCGGGGTTTTAGGGGTCAGTTTGGTTGTGGTCTGTGATTGTGGTGGTGGTTGTGATTGCGAAAGTGGCCGAGTCTGTGCTGGTTGCGGGGGTAGAAGTTCGATCTCGAGTGGGAGTGAGATTTGTGGGGGTTGCGGCGGTTTGAGATAGAGGAGTAGCGCTAGCAGAGTGGAGTGTGCGATTAAGGAAAATGCCACTGAGGCGCGGACGTGATTCCACATTCGCCTTTAGTGTTACATGAAGAATATTAAAACCTCCACTGGACTTGGGAGGATTTCTTATGAATGAAACTTCATTAATTTTATTTACTTGCGGCAAAAGCCCCGGCTCGTGCCGGGGCAGCAAAATTGTAAAGATTAACTGAGCAGCTTCATCGCGACTTGCTGAGCCTGATTGGCTTGACCTAAGGCGGCCACGCCAGCGTTCAGCAAGATATTGTTTCTCGTCAGCTCCGCAGTTTCCTCGGCGACATCCGTATCGCGAATGCGTGAGTTGGCGGCTGAGAGATTCTCGTGACTGACGGCCAAGTTGGCGATCGTCGAATTCAGCCGGTTCTGCATGGCGCCGAAGTTGGCACGCATGGCATTCACCGACGTCATCGCCGTATCGACAACGGAAAGGCTCTGTTGGGCCATTTCCTTGGTCGAAAGGCCTTCGGCGGTCAGCGCCAAAGCTTCGAGCGTCGAATTCGCCGCCGAAGAGTTGAAGCTGATGCGGTCTTTAAACGGATCGTTGTGCGTGCTCACCTGGATGTCGATGATTCCGCCCGTTCCGTTCAACAGATCGCGCCCGTTGAAGGTCGTCACTTCTGAAACCCGTTGGACTTCAGACTTGAGCTGCTGATACTCCACATCGAGAAATTTTCTCTCGACGTCGCCGA
>JAYWAE010000143.1:0-2232 GCA_043782715.1 Pseudobdellovibrionaceae bacterium
CGATCCTCAGCAATCTTTTGCAAAACGCCATCGTCCATGGCGGCGCCAGCCAAGTCGATGTCGAAGTACGGGCCGCAGCTGGCGGGCGCGTTGAAATAAGCGTGCAAGACAACGGCACGGGCTTTCACGGCGCGACCGGCGAACTCGGACAGCTTTTTCATCGCCCCCAAGCCACCAGCGGCAGCGGTCTCGGTCTCTACATCTGCCGGATTCTGGTCCATAAAATGAACGGCGAAATCTCATGGCTTGGTGGCAAGCAAGGCTTTCACGTGCAGTTGCAACTGGAAGGATCACTCGTATGACGCGTATCCTTTTGGTGGAAGACGACCGCTCCCTGGGAGCCACACTGCGCGAGCGCTTGGTGAAAGAGGGCTACGAGGTAGTGTGGAAGACGAACAAGACCGACTCCTTGAACGAGCATAGAAAAA
The DNA here is from genome assembly GCA_043782715.1 of Pseudobdellovibrionaceae bacterium. Lineage (GTDB taxonomy): Bacteria > Bdellovibrionota > Bdellovibrionia > Bdellovibrionales > UBA1609 > JALHOQ01. Next base: position 429 of record JAYWAE010000143.1, read on the forward strand.
ATCCCTTCGATCTCTACATTCTCGACGTCGGCTTGCCCGACGGCAGCGGATTTGATTTAGCCGACGAGCTGCGCGCGCGCGAGCCTCGGCCCTTTTTGTTTTTGACCGCGCAAAGTGACGCGGAATCACGCCTGCGCGGCTATGATCTCGGAGCGGAAGAGTACATTCCAAAGCCCTTCCATTTGCGCGAGTTGCTCTTGCGCGTGCGCCACGTGCTCGAGAATCACGCGCGCTCGCATGTTTTGCAGCTTGGGGCCGTACGCGTCGACTTCGACAGCTACACCTTCGAACGCGACGGCGAGAGAGAAGCATTGGCCACCAAGGACATTCAATTGCTCAAAAAGATGGTCGACTTCAGCCCGAAAGTTTTGAGCCGCGACGAGGCGCTCAATCTGATTTGGGGCGAAGACAAATTTCCCTCAGCCCGCACCGTGGACAATTCGGTCATGCGGTTGCGCGAAGCTTTGGGCGAGGAGCTCTCGGCGTGCATCGAGTCGGTGCGCGGCGTGGGCTACCGCTGGAATCCAGAGTCACTGGCACAGAAGAAGGGTGAGTCATGAACATACGTTTTCACAATGCTCTCAATGGTGTCGCGCAGGCAGTCCCACCGATTTGGTTTATGCGCCAAGCCGGCCGCTACCACGCTCACTATCAGAAGCTGCGCAAAGAACACTCTTTCATGGACCTGTGCAAAAAACCGATGCTGGCGGCGGAAGTCGCGCTTGGGCCGGTGGCCGATTTTGATTTTGATGTTTCGATCTTGTTCAGTGATCTCCTATTTCCGCTCGAAGCACTCGGCATGGGTTTAAAATACGATCCGGCGCCGCAGCTGGGTTTTCGGCTGGATGCTTCGAACGTCAAAAAACTGCGCACGCCCGAGCAAGCCATCGGCGAGCTGCACTTTCAAAAAGAGGCCATGATCGCCACGCGCAAAGTTTTGCCCAAGGACAAAAGTCTGATCGGCTTTGTCGGTGGACCGTGGACGCTCTTCGCATACGCCGTAGAGGGTGAGCATAAGGGGAGCCTGGTCGCGGCTAAAACCAATCTTCCACTCTACATGGAATTCTGCGAGCGCCTCGTGCCGTTGCTCGAAGCCAATATCGAGCTGCAGCTTGCCGGTGGCGCTGAAGTCGTGATGCTCTTCGACACCGCTGCCGGTGAATTGAGTCCTTTGATTTTCAAAAACATCATTCAGCATCACCTGCTGCGCCTGGCACGGCGCTTTCCCGGCAAACTCGCATATTACTCGAAAGGCACGACACCCGCGCACCTCACGGAACTTAGACAAGAGACCGCCTTTGTGGGCTTCGGTATAGATCATCGCTTCGACATGCCCACGGAACTCAAAAACAATGCGCGTGGATTTTTACAAGGTAACTTTGATCAAGCGCTTTTATTTAGCACGCCCGCGGAATTCGAACGCCGCCTCATGGAATACTTGAATGAGTTCAAACTGCTCTCCGCCAACCAGCGCCGCCACTGGGTCTGCGGTCTAGGCCACGGCGTGCTGCCGGCCACTCCTGAAGCCAACGTACGCACGTTCATTCGCACTGTACGCGAGGAGTTCGGGTAATGGATTACACGAGTTTACTCAAAAAGTACGACGTGCCGGTCCCGCGCTACACGAGCTACCCCACGGTGCCCTATTGGAGTGATTCGCCGACTCCTGCACAATGGATGGAGTCGCTCGAGCGCACGCTGAGCCGCGCTGATTCGAGCTGGTCGTTGTACTTGCACATTCCGTTTTGTGAAACGCTCTGTACGTTTTGCGGCTGCAACACGGTGATCACGCGCGGACACGAAC
>JAYWAE010000144.1:0-2228 GCA_043782715.1 Pseudobdellovibrionaceae bacterium
TCAAGCTCAAGGCTTTGTCGATACGCCGATGGCGAATATTCAACAGCTCTTTGCTTGAATCGAAGTACCGTAAGCCGGATTTGCTCCGGCCTACGGTACTCCATGGGCGCTAACTGTCAACTTTAAGTGATGGCAGGAACGACAGTTAAGCTATCGATGTTCTTAACCACCTTTTCAGCAAGGTCCCGCGCTTTCCATGCCACGAGGTCGATTGTATTTTCGGTTTCGCCTCTTGGACCTTTCGGAAATACTTTTTGTGGAATTAGAGTCAAGTCCGCAAGATTCAGTAAGCCGACGATTTTGACCTCCTCCCACCGGTACCGTTGCAAGACCTCTTGCCACTCCGAATCCGTGATGATGTCATATTCGGCGCCGCTAAAGCACGCGAGCTTGAAGCTGCTATCTTGGTTACGATTCAGTAACCTTATCCGCGGGACTACAATTCCCGTTAAACTCATCGGGGCTAGAACGTTTTCGCGGTGTTTACCGTTCCATTTTTTTAAAAATGTGATCTGTCGCATAACTGCCTCCGTCCACCTAGCCCGCCATCGCCATTTGGCCCGGGTCAATGGGTGAATGGCGTTCAGCCCGGCGAAGAGTGCTGGCTGCCGGCCTGCGGGACTTTAAGCAGGTTTTTTTGACTTTCTTGTACAATGAGTCCAGCACGTGATTTACTGATGGTCCCCGATTGTAGACCCCAATAGGAATCTCATCGGCCTTCCCCCAGAGAAGTGCTTCGTAAATTCGGCCATTCTTGACCAGCCTCATGCTCACGCCAGCCGAGGGCGAAAGATTTCGAATAGTATCCACGATCTGGCGAATTTTTGTCTCAGAGTCGTGTGGAATTCCAACGCCTTCGCTATAAATTTTCACTCCTTCTAAAGTCATAAATCCTCCTCTCGTTAAGATACGAATTGTTGTTTAAAGAGACGCTTTCTTCGTTGCACGATCTGCCTTTGAGCCAATCTATGAATCTGTCGCAACACGGTCTTGCGCACCTTTCTCAGAACAGCGAGCACGTGTTTGCCCTCCTTCGTGACGACTATGGGTTCACTTAAACCAAACACGTTCATTGAAACCAAAACCAAGCGCTTGTCTCGGGCCTGCGGCTCTATGCTCACATGCACGTCCGTGTCCCAGCCGGCCGTCGTCTTGATTTGTTTGACGACGTGATCGGCATAATGTTTGAGCGCTTCCGTTTGGCCCAACTCTTTGACGTGAAACTCGTACATAAGCTCTTCGCTAAAAATATCCACACCCGCCCCCTCTGAACTGAACGTTACCGGTAGAAATTAAATTTGCTCTGTCGATGGAAGTGTTTTTACCGAATCAAGTTCGGCGGGATTCCAGATGGGATTCTCACTTGATACCTCCTCTAATACGTCCAGGGCACGATTGAATTAAAAGAAGTTACAGTTTTAAAAGGCTCTGTGGCCCTTGATTCAATTTTCGGATTTCGAAAAAAAAAGTCAAGAGGGCGAAAAACAGATTTTTTTAAATCTGGACTTTGGCTGAATTGCCCATGCAAATCCAAACTCTTAGAGACTCGTTCAATTTTGAATCCGAAGGTCGCGGGCATCTCAATCTGAGACGGGAAATTAAATTTTTTTACGCCTTTGAATCCGTCTTGACGGCCGGATTTGCAAACTCATTTATTTTATAGGAACATTGTGAATATCTAATCCCTTTAGGGTACGAAGCCGAGGCTTTGCATTTTGAATGGAGGTGATACAAATGCCCGACGCATCTAAAAATACAATCTCCGGCCTAGCCAATTCCGGCGCGGCGCTCGAAGGCGAGCTGAGAAAAATCTGGGCTCAATATATTAGCTGCATCGATCGCGATGGACCGTCAGCCAAAGCCACCGCTTTGCGCAGCCGGTACTTCAGTTTGTACCGCCAATACCGAAATAACAAGAACTGGGAAAAGCTAGTGAGCGGCAATCAATAAAATAAAAGGAGGTGTGCCATGCAAAACGCTTTTCTGCCCAAAGACAATCGCAATTCAGTGGATCTGACGCCTCTGAAAATGCTGTTCGCGGTGCTCGCAGTTGCGCTGGTGGGAATCTTGAATGACGTTTCCGCTATGGCGCCCCTGCCAGCCTTGTTTCGGCCGCCCTTCTCAAAAATCAAGGAAGAACTGGGTCAATGTCCCTCAGCATTTGCAAACACCCGGTGCGACGAGGATGAGGCGAGCCGGACTTCATGCTTTCTTGCGCAAAATGGATC
>JAYWAE010000145.1:0-2228 GCA_043782715.1 Pseudobdellovibrionaceae bacterium
TCGAGGCCGAAGTATTCGACAAAAGACTTTCCCACTGGCGCATCGGTCGGGAGTAACAAAATGCCTTCCGACTCTTTCTTCAAACCCAACTCGGATTCCGACGCCAGCATTCCAAGGCTTTCGACGTCACGGATTTTTGATTTTTTGATTTCAAAATCTCCAGGCAAAACGGCCCCCGGCAATGCCACGACCACTTTGTCGCCCTGCTTGTGGTTCTTGGCTCCGCATACGATTTGGCGGAGTTGCCCTTCGCCGCCGTCGACTTGGCAAACCGTCAGGCGATCGGCGTTGGGATGGCGCTCGAGTTTCACTATCTGCCCGACGACCACGTGCTTCAGCGCTTCGCCCTTGTTCTCAGTCGCTTCGACTTCCAGGCCCGCGGCCGTCAACACCTTCGCGAGCTCATCGGCTTTGGCAAAGTAATCTTGCACTTCAATATGATCCGAGAGCCACTTCAATGAGATTTTCATATGCTGAACTGCCTTAAGAAGCGCAAATCGTTTTCAAAAAACAACCGGATGTCATCGATGCCGTATTTGATGATCGACATGCGCTCGATGCCGAAGCCAAACGCAAACCCCTGCCAAAGCTTCGAGTCGAGTTTCACCGCATCGAACACGCGCGGATTCACCAATCCGCAACCGCCGACTTCGATCCAACCGCTGAACTTGCACAGACGGCAGCCTTTTTGCGCACACATCGGGCATGACAAATCGAATTCCGCCGACGGCTCCGTGAAGGGAAAAAAGCTCGGACGAAAACGCACTTTAACGGCTGCGCCGAACAGCTCGCTAAACAAAAAGGCAATCGTGCCCTTGAGATCGGCCATCGAAACTTTATGATCGACGAGAAGACCCTCGATTTGATGAAAATTCGGCGAATGCGAGACGTCACTGTCACAGCGAAACACCGAGCCCGGCGCCAGCGCACGGAACGGCGGCTTCTCACTCAACAGCGTATGGATCTGCACCGGCGAAGTGTGCGTACGCAACACGTGATCGCGGTCCACGTAGAAAGTGTCTTGCATGTCGCGCGCCGGGTGATCCGGCGGAATATTCAAAGCTTCAAAGTTGTACCAGTCTTTTTCGATCTGCGGACCCGTACGCACGGCATAGCCGAGGCGCGAGAGAATCGCGATCACGTCGTCGAACATCATCTGGATCGGATGCTTGGCACCGGTCTCGGCCTTGGGCCCGGGCAAACTCACGTCGATACCCTGGCTCTTCACTTTACCTAGAAGCTCAGCATCCTTCAGCCCTTGCTCACGCGCTTGATAGGAGGCTTCAAAACTCTCCTTGGCGCGATTGACCTCTTTGCCAAATGCGGGCTTTTCTTCCTTAGGTAGCTTGGCCATTTCCTTCATGATCTCGCTCAAAAAGCCCTGCTTGCCGGCAAAGCTGACTTTGACGTCATAAAGGGCCTGCAAATCCTTGGATTCCGTGAGGCGGGCCTGGGCCTGCGCAAGCTTTTCATTGAGGCTGGTGATCAGATGTTGCATCGGACTATTCTCGAATGATTTCCGGCAAAAAGCAATGTACAAGGGCTCTACCATGAAGCCAAAATCCGGTCCCAATCGCCGCCCCAAACTGCGCGGCGTACACAAAAAGCCCGAGCAGATCTACTCCACGGCCGAGGCCGACGCGCGCCTCTATGACCTGTTCCGCCATCATGGTTTTGAAGACTTTCCGCACCCTGAGCGCCGCAAGCTGAGCGAGTTCTATTCGCTGCTGATGAACCACCAGCTCACCGACAACGTCACTCGGTTGGTCAAATTCCGCGATATCGGCATCAAGCATTTCATCGATTCACTGATGGTTCCGCGCCTGACCAATCTGATGTTCCCGCTGCTCGATGTCGGCACCGGTCCAGGGTTTCCCGGGATTCCTCTTAAGATCATGTTCGCGAAAGAAAAAATCATTCTGGCCGAAGGTGTCCGCCGGCGCGTCGACTTTCTCAAAGCCGTGCGCGACGAAATGAAACTCAAAGAATTGCAGGTCGTCGGCCGCAAGATCGACGAATCTTTCGAGCTTCCCGTGAAGGGCATAATCACCCGCGCGCTCGAAGACACTAGCCTCACTTTACAAAGCGTCTCGCGCTGTTTGGAAGTCGGCGGCCAGGTCTATCTGATGAAAGGCCCGGGCGTCGACGCCGAGCTTAAGCGGGCCGTGCTCAAGTGGGAACCGTATTACAAATTAGTCGAAGATCATGACTACGAATTGGCGAACACA
>JAYWAE010000146.1:0-5885 GCA_043782715.1 Pseudobdellovibrionaceae bacterium
AGCGGCGGCGTGCTGACTTTGGGCAGCGGAGTGTTTGGCGTACCGGGAGTGTTTAGCGTGGGTTCGCTGCCGACTACTGCCGACGTTGCGTATCACTAAGGTTTGAAACGTGCGAGTCTACTTATGCGAGGCTCGCACAAAAGATTTACTGCGAAATCGAGACGCCACTTGAATTCATCCCGACAAATACTTTCCCGTTAATCATAGTCGCCGCCAATACATCATTGGCATCTAACCCGCCGTTTGCCATGGTACAGGTCACCCAGGTCACTCCCGAATCTGAAGAAACTTTCAAACCCGCGCTCGTCGGCAAAAGAATGGTGCCGCCGGCGGTGACGTATGGCCTTCGCGTATTGCCGCCGATTGCCTGCGAACTAAACGTCGCGCCAAAATCGGTCGACACTGCGAATTCGCCCGATGCCGTGGAAACGTAAACTTGGTTATTTGCAGCCACGAACAGTCCGGTGACGAAGTTATTCGACAATCCTGTGGCCGAATTCGTCCAGGAATTTCCGCCATTGGTGGAAACCGAAACGCCGCCATTCCCGCCGGCATAGATATTCCCGTTCGGACCGATAAATACATTTCTGACATCGTTCGAAGCCAACCCATTGGCTGTTGTCTTGGCCGTAAAGTTCGTACCACCGTTGGTCGAAATGAAAACTCCTCCACTGGTCGCGACGTAAATTTTGTCGGAGCCGTCTACAGCCACATCCCAAATCCAAACGGAATTTAGGCCATCGTTAATGTCCATGGTGAAATTCGCGCCGCCATCGGTTGAGATCCACAAGCCTGCAGCAAACGTCCCGCCGGTGCTATAGACTTTGGTGCCGTTGGGTTTGACGTTGAGATTAATCGAGCCGAAATTGGGCGAATTGATTTTGCTAAAACTCGCGCCGGCGTCGGTTGATTTGTAAATGCCATTAATCGAACTGACATACACATGATTTGCGGCATTGGCGGTAATCGCAAAATTTGCGCCATTGATCTGCGTATTCGAGAAAGTATAGGGGCAGGCCACATCATCGTTCGTGATCGTGCCTGTACCGGTCGCGGATGCAATCGTGGCGCCGGAGGCATTGCTGAGATTGACTGAAAATGTTTCGTTGCCCTCAGGCGTTACGTCGCCGTTGATCGTAACGTCCAAAGTGACCGTTGTAGAGCCCGCTGGGATTGTTGCCTGGGTCGAAGAGACAGCCACGTAGTCAGAGCCCGCGGTTGCAGTTCCATCGCTGGTTGCCCAATTGAACGTCGTCGCGATTGATGTGACGGCGCTTTGGGTGACGGTGAACGAAAGCGTCTTCGTACCTGAATCCCCTTCGCTGATCGAGGGACTATTGATCGACAGCGAAGGCATGCCAGTGGAGGAATTGTCTGCCGCCGCGACCGTCTTTTTCTTTCCACAGCTCACCATGCTTAAAATTAGAACTGCCGCGAGAGAAAACCGGATTGCACGTTGGCGATGGAAAATGCGCATTTGAGCTGGCCTCCTTGTGGGTGCGACAAGAATATCAGCCTTGATAAAGTACATGCATCTCGGCGATTGTGACCCAGCCTTTGATAGGCCGTTAGTCGCAGGCGTGTTCATGGAAGATTGAACTTCCATGAACGGACCTACTGCTGATCACTCGTCTGAATGTTCAATGCATAACCATTTGCCCTGGCGGTTGTGACTCGGAATTCATAAGTAGCGGATTGACAGTAATATGCGCACCTCCGCCCTTCCCCGGAATTAGGGTGCCGATCGAAATCACATCCAATACACGCCAAGCCGTTTTTCGTCGGCCAAGAACAATGTAGATATAATCTAGACGCGCACTGTTTTCGCTAATTTTAAACGAGACCGGAATATGCCGCAACTTTCGCCCGTCCTCGAGGTGGAAACCAATGCGAAACTTCGATAGGTCCGACACCAAGCCCATACCTTCGTATATTTCGTCATAAGCCTGGATATCGGAAGTGGGCGGGGCTTCGTCCAGGTATTCATTCCAGGCTGCGAAAGCCCTGGTTTTTCTCTCGTCTTCGCTGCTAAAGGTTCGCGACATAAAATCTCCTTTGTTTTGGAGATTCACCTAAGCAATGGACTGACCAGCCTTACAAACCACCTATTGCGGGAGACTCGCCACCTTTTTAATTCTTGTCCGGATTTCGGTGAGCGCGCTTTGACCGCACATGGGGCGTTGCGACTAGGTTGGTTACCAGGCACCTTTACTGCTCCGCGATCAGGACATCCGGCACATATTTGTAGCGTCTTAGGAACTCGTGCATTTCCCCTCGCCGGATTGCGCGGAAGAATCCGTCGTAACGATAGTTCGCGCTTAGTGCGTGAGCGGTTGGTACGGCGAGAAATCCTAGTACTGCAATCATTGCGCTTCTTCGGATGTCGAACGAGATCATAGGTGGCCTCCGAGAACATAACCCCATAAAATTTTTCTTTTTCATATTCCTACCTTAGCCAAAATACACAATACAAACAGGTTGCCGCCATTCCCAAGGCCAGAACCGCACCCATAAAGCAATCCAAGGCTTTCAATGCCAATTCTACTAAGCGACATGGAACGCGCATCTTAGAGTCCGGCACCACGAAAACCGCCACAAAAATCCATACTCCATAAACGACTGAAACTATTCCTGAAGCTACGTGTTCGCCAATGGTGGTGTTGCTTGCGTCTAAAAAACCCGTCGCATGAATCAGCGCTAGCGCAAGGGGCACGAGACTAGCTGGCAACAGCGCCGCTCGCCCGATTTCCCAAAGCCGTTCTCGCTTAAGTGAGGAAGGCCAATAGAGTCCTTCCATCGAGAAATAGAATGTAGAATAAACGCCTATACACATGGCCAATCCGTAAGGCTGGAAGAGAACATGAAAGTGCCCGCCCGCCATGTGATAGGGGAATATTACGAGCACAAGAAAGACCACAGCTCTTATAGTTCTCATTTCTTCCTCCGCTTCATAGCATCCAAAACGCCAGCACCAATTCCACTGCTGCACGTCCCAATCACAACCGCCGCCAGAAACCCCATTGAGAGGTAAACCGGCGCTCCCATCTTTACACCCGCCGGCGCGCGGCCACGGTCCTCGCTCATCTCTGCCAACGGCGCCATCCCCATGAGCAACGCAACTAAAGCACCACAACAAGCCGTGATGATCACGGCTCCAATGCCGAACTCCTTCACAGAAAACCTCCATGTTAGCGGACTAAATAAAAATGCAATTGTCCCGCTTACATACAGGTGGCTGTGTTGGCTATGCGTGTGTTGGTCTTAGGATGAGGCTTCTGGATGCGACCTACGACTAGATTACCGCTACGCGTCTAAGGGGTCAATCGCTGTGAGTAATAATTAAGCATTTTGAGACAGTTAAAAATCACTGTTATTACTATTTTACCTAAAGAAACCAGCTATTTATTCCGTAAAATAGGACGAGGTAATACACCATGAAAAAACCCCAATTGGAACGCTTCACTTTGAGCGAACGAATCAAGTACATGCGTCAGCGCCGCGAGCTGACTCAGGCTGAATTGGCGAAGTCTGCAGGGGTTAGCCAGTCGACTGTGGCGCAGATCGAGAACGGAGATAAAGATCCTTCGTTTTCTTCGCTGCTGAAAATCTCGGAAGCGCTCGACTGCCATCTTGCGGTTTTGTTTAGTTCCGACGACGTGCATGTTTTTGATATGAAACGTCTGCGCAAGAAGTACAACTCTGTGGATAAATTGAACCCAACGTTGTTTCACGCGATCGGGCGCGTGTTGCAATATGCGCGAGAGATTGGGTTCGGCGGACTGTAGCATCGCTCATGAAGTACTGCACCTCCCGTTACGGGGGGTGCTTGGCGTTGCTCAATGGTGAAACACAGGAATTACTAAGGATTGCCCAGATGAAAACCGAACTCGCAGCGATCGCCGATGGTGCATTGCGACTAGGTTGGTTACCAGGCACCTTTAGTGTTTCGCTCCTGAGAGCATGCGGTCCACGGGCCGGCTGAGTTGTTTCAAAATAAACTCGGGTGCTAGGCGGCTCATGATCTTTAACTGATTGCTTTGGCCGGGGCGGATTTCCAATTTGTCCCCTTCAAAGCCCTTTAGTGCAACGGCTACCATGTCTTGCACGGACATTATGGAAATGCCTTTGCGATCTTCGGCGTCCATGTGGCCTAGTAGTTCGGTTTCGGTTGCGGGTGGGGCTAGTTCGAAGACTTTCACTTTGGTGTTCTTGAGTTGGACGCGCAGGGATTGGGTGAACGAATGCAGTCCGGCTTTGGTCGCGCAATACACGGGCGAGATCGGGAGTGGTACGAAGGCCAAACCGGATGTGACGTTGACGATCATGGCTTCAGGCTTCGTCTTCAAATGCGGTAAAAACTTTTTGACCATGCGGATCGGGCCATTGAGATTGATCTCGATTTCGCGCGTGAGGTCGTCGAGTGTGCCGTTTTGATCGTGCACGTTGATGTTGCGCATGATGCCTGCGTTGTTGATCACGACGTTGAGAGCTGGGAACTCTTTGGTCACTTTATTAAAGAGCGCTTCAATCTCGGTGGAGCTGCTCACATCACTTTGAATGGTGGTGATATCAGGATACTGCTTTTTCGCCTTGTCGAGCTTCGCTTGGTCGCGGCCCGTGATGATAATTTTATTGCCTAAGGCGAGAAGCTGCTTGGTCAGCTCCATACCGATGCCGCTTGAACCGCCGGTGATCAGGATCGTGCATTTGCTCATCTTCATATTTTCTCCAGTGTGACAGGCGTGTGATCTAAGAACCTTATTGAGAAATGCCGGGAATGTCCAACTTAGTATTTACCGGCCAAAACCCGGACCTGTTTACTGCCGTCCACCCGTAAAAGCGTTTGTGATCGTGCCCTTCATGTTGCAGACCTCATGGGTTTGACCAACCCCTAATTATGTGTACACAATACTATGAGAGTTCTGCATTGGGATTCTGTGAAAGCCGAGTCCAACTGGATCAAGCATGGGGTTACTTTCGATGAGGCCGCTAGTGCTTTCTTTGACGAGAACGCGCTTGTTGCTAATGATGAAAGACATTCTGATTTTGAACAGAGAATGATTTTAACCGCAAAGTCTGAAGCCGGACGCATTCTCACTGTCGTATTCACTTATAGGAGTTCCACTAACCATGAAAAAGAGATTTGTCGAGTTATCAGCGCGCGACTTGCTAGTAAGAATGAAAAAATATCCTATACCGAAACTGCCTCAGCTCGCAGACAGTGAGATCGATTTCTCCGACATCCCCGCCCTAACTCCGGAGCAGCTGAAAAAAATGAAGCGCGTTGGCCGGCCGCTTTTAGGACCAGGTCCACGCAAAGCCATTCATATTCGGCTGGACCCCGAAGTATTGGAAAAGTTGAAAATAAAGGCGAAGAAAAAGGGTATCCCCTATCAGTCTTTGATCAATGAAATTTTAAAGAAAGCGGTTTAGCATGATACGAATCGCCTCATTCGAACACCTGCTTGAGAAATTCCGTGAACTCGATCGCGCGGAAGTGCAGATCCCGGCGGCGTTTAAATTTCCGATGGCGCTCAAGGATTATTTGGCTTGGGTCGAGCCTTCAGGCCACCGCGTGTATTTGTTGTTTGAAGATCAGAGCTCCGGCGAGCCGATGGGGATCGTGTTTCAGCGCAACAACGGCGCGGCGGACACGCCGGCGGCTATGTGCCAGTGGTGCCACACCGTTAGGCCCGGGCCTGCGGTCGGCCTGCTGACGGCGGCGGCCGGTAAGAATCATCGTATTGGGGTCCATCTCTGCTCAACCCTCAATTGTCGGGAAAACAAAGGAAAGCCGGGTATTCACGACATGCGTGAGTCTCTGGGCGCGCACGAACGTTTACACGAGATCTTAGAGCGCATGTCTTCATTCGCTCACCGCAACC